>CAZDMC010000001.1:0-25621 GCA_964506335.1 uncultured Methylomarinum sp.
GTGTGCGGACGGAGCGCAGAAACCGGAGTAGCAGAATCTCGTTGAATAGTTACAGTTTATTTAGATTTACTCAGGGTATTGACTAAATGCAAACAACACAACTGACCAAGATAGAAAAAACGCTACAATTATTTACCGAGGTAAAACCGGGGGAAGGTAGCACTATTCTTTTAATGTTTTTCAATATTTTCCTTATTCTTTGTGCCTATTACTTCATCAAACCTTTGAGAGAGGGCTGGCTTGCTGTTTCCGATATTGCAGGGCTATCAAAGATGGAGGTTAAAGCCTATTCAAGTTTTATCCAGAGTCTGTTATTACTGTTTTTTATCGGTTGCTATGGCCGCTTAGCAAACCGTTATCATCGTGTGACTTTAATTACCCGAGCAACATTGTTCTGTATTTCAAACATGCTTATTTTCTGGCTGCTACAACCGGATTTTTTTGTTGAAAAACTACCGGCTTCCGGTATCATTTTTTATCTTTGGGTAGGTATGTTTGGAGTGTTTGTAGTTGCTCAATTCTGGACTTTTAGTGCCGATATATTCAATAACGAAAGTGGTAAACGCTTATTGCCTGTCATCGCTATCGGAGGCACTTCCGGTGCTGTCGCCGGATCATGGCTGGTTGATTATTTTATTAGTAGCCAGCTTATTTCTACTAATTACTTATTACTTATCGCTACTATTCCATTGTTTATATCTATCTTGCTGATTCGTATTGTCGATCAGCGACAGAGCATCTGTCAGTCATCTATTTCGGGCAAAACCATACCCAGTCTAATGCCTGAAATGAATACTGCCTCAGTCATGAATGGAGCCAAATTAATATTTTTCAGTCGCTTTGTTTTACTAGTAGCATTAGTAACACTGCTAAGCAATTGGGTAAATACTAATGGTGAAAACCTGTTATTTCGGGTCATCCAGGAAACCCTGGCAACTGAGGCGGTAGCACAGGGAATATCAGGTTCAGAGAATATACTAAAATTTACCCGGGAGGGTACCACAGCCTTTTATGGGAACTTTTTTTTCTGGGTAAACATTATCGCTCTTTTTTTACAATCTTTTATAGTTTCACGTTTGCTCAAATTTGGTGGTTTTGCTGTCATCCTGATGCTACTTCCCCTCATTGCCTTAATATCCTATTCATTGATGGCTTTATTACCCATTTTAGCTATCGTCAAAATAATGAAAATAGCAGAAAATGCCACCGACTATTCCATTAATAACACAGCAAGACATGTTCTCTGGTTACCTGTTGATAGTATGACGAAATTTCTGGGAAAACCTGCAATAGATACTTTTTATGTGCGCCTAGGTGATGGCTTTGCCGCTATTACCGTATTGGTCGGTGTACAAATGTTGACTTTATCCATTAAACAATTTTTTATTTTTAATGTATCACTGGTGATACTTTGGATAATCTGTGGAATACTGCTAATTAAAGAATACAATAAAGTTGCAAATCAATAAAGCAGATATACTTATTAGAACTGTCATCAAAAAAATAATGAGGAATAATGAAAGGTATCATATTAGCAGGCGGCTCTGGAACTCGTCTTTATCCAATCACTAAGGGAATATCCAAACAAATGCTTCCTGTTTATGATAAACCGATGATTTATTATCCACTGTCGGTTTTGATGTTAGCGGGTATCACCGAGATTTTGATCATTACTACGGCTGAAGACCAAGCTGGTTTTAAACGAATATTAGGTAATGGAACCAATATTGGCCTATCCTTTGAATATATTATCCAGCCTTCACCAGATGGCCTGGCTCAAGCTTTTATTCTGGGCAAAGATTTTATTGGGGATGATGATGCCTGTCTGGTTTTAGGCGATAATATTTTTTATGGACATGATTTTAAAAACGTATTAGCCGCAGCCGTTAAGAATGCGAAACATGCAAACAAAGCCACCGTCTTTGGCTATCGTGTTTCCGACCCAGAGCGTTATGGAGTCGCCGAATTTGATAGCAAAGGTAACGCCATTAGTCTGGAAGAAAAACCTGAATTCCCTAAAAGTAATTACGCCGTAACGGGCTTGTATTTTTATCCGAATGATGTGATTCAAAAAGCAGCCACGGTTAAACCTTCTGCACGAGGTGAATTAGAAATCACCACAGTTAACCAATTTTTTTTAGATGAAAAACGACTCAAAGTCGAGTTACTGGGTCGCGGTTATGCCTGGCTGGATACTGGAACCCATGAAAGTTTATTAGAAGCCTCTCAATACATAGAAACGATTGAAAAACGCCAGGGTTTAAAAGTAGCCTGTATTGAGGAGATTGCTTTTGAGCAAGGTTATATTAATAAGGCACAATTAATTGAGCTGGCAAAACCTTTAGGTAAAAATCAATATGGCCAATATTTACTGCAACGAGCAGAAGAAAATAATTAATAATGAAATTTATAGCTCAGTCCATTGCTGATGTTTTATTAATAGAGCCAAAAGTTCATGGTGATCAAAGAGGCTATTTTTTAGAATCCTTTCGTCAGGATGAATTTGAAAAGGCGGTAGGGTATTCAGTTGATTTTATTCAAGATAATGAGTCAAAATCAGCACAAGGCGTGTTACGAGGCTTACATTATCAATTAGCACCTTATGCACAGAGTAAATTGGTTAGAGTTATTAAAGGTAGGGTGCTTGATGTTGTAGTAGATATTCGTCATGGCAGCCCCAGTTTTGGCCAGCATATTGCCGTTGAATTATCGGATATCAACAAACATCAACTGTTTGTACCAAGAGGCTTTGCCCATGGTTTTGTGGTGTTAAGCGATTGCGCAATTTTTTCCTATAAAGTAGATAATTACTATTCACCTGAAAATGATCGGGGTATCGCATTTGATGATAAAACACTGGCTATAGACTGGCAATTACCAAAGCATCTTTTGCAATTGTCGGATAAAGATACTAAACAAGCTAAATTTTCTGCACAACTCTCAGCTTTTGATTATCAAGTAGATTATTATGCCTGATCTAAAAAAAATACTTATTACTGGAAGCAATGGTCAACTTGGGCGGTCACTTAAATCCTTACTATCCAATACATCACACTATCAGCTTTTTTTTGCTGAGAGGAATGCTCTGGATTTAAGTAACAAACAAAGTATTGCTGATTATTTTAAACAGCATACTTTTGACCTAGTTATTAATTGTGCCGCTTATACTGCTGTTGATCTGGCAGAAGAGCAACAGCATTTAGCTTATGCTATCAATCATCTTGCAGTTAAACAATTGGCTGAAACAGCCTTACAAAATAATTCAATTTTGATTCAAATTAGCACTGATTATGTCTTTGACGGGAATAATTATCTACCTTATAGCGAAAGCCATCAAACCCATGCACAAAGTGTTTATGGCGCAAGTAAATTACAAGGAGAAATAGCTATTCAGGCGATTGCACCCCAAGCCATAATTATTCGTACCAGCTGGCTTTATTCAGAATTTGGACAAAATTTTGTTAAAACCATGCTAAAACTGGGGCAAGAACGTGAACAATTGAACCTCATCTTTGATCAAATTGGTAGCCCCACGTATGCCAAAGATTTGGCAGAAGCTATCCTGACAATAATTGACTCTGCTGCCTTTAAACACACATTATTTCAAAAAGATAAGGTTCATTTGTACCACTATAGCAATGAGGGTGTCTGTAGCTGGTATGATTTTGCAAAAACCATTTTTGAATTATCAAATACCGCGTGCCAGGTGAATCCGATAGAAACCAAAGACTATCCAACAGCGGCAAAGCGACCTCATTTTAGCGTGCTCAATAAAGCTAAAATTAAACAATCGTATGATTTGGCTATTCCATACTGGAAAGATTCCTTGCAAAACTGTCTCAATCAACTTAAGGAAAAATAATTCAAATGAAAACTATCATGGTAACGGGTGGTGCAGGATTTATTGGTTCTGCTGTTATTCGACATATTATTAATGAGATGCCATACCATGTCGTTAATGTCGACAAATTGACTTATGCCGGTAATTTAGAATCCCTTAAATCCATTGATTCTAATGAACGATATAGTTTTGAACAGGTGGATATTTGTAATGCGAATGCGATTCAGCGTGTTTTTGAACAATACTGTCCTGATATTATCATGCATCTGGCCGCTGAATCACATGTTGACCGATCCATAGACGGCCCGAGTGAATTTATTCAAACCAATATAGTCGGAACTTGCACTTTATTAGAACAGGCTAGAAATTACTGGGGACAATTAGATTCCGATAAAAAAGCCAGGTTCCGTTTTCATCATATTTCAACTGATGAAGTCTACGGTGATTTACCCCATCCAGATGATGCTGGAACAGAAACTGACCTTCCTCTATTCTTAGAAACAACGGCCTATGCTCCCAGTTCACCTTATTCTGCCAGTAAAGCCAGTTCTGACCATTTAGTACGAGCATGGCACCGCACCTTTGGCTTGCCTACCATAATAAGTAATTGTTCAAATAATTACGGTTCTTATCACTTCCCAGAAAAATTAATTCCACTGGTTATTTTAAATGCAATTGAAGGCAAACCGTTACCGGTTTATGGCAAAGGGCATCAAATTAGAGACTGGTTATATGTGGACGACCATGCCAGAGCCTTGGTATTAGTGGCTACACAAGGAGAAATTGCAGAAACTTATAATATCGGAGGCCATAATGAAAAACAAAATATCGAAGTGGTTATGGCAATCTGTGAATTGCTGGAAGAATTAGCACCCGATAAACCAGCCGGTTTGAAAAATTATAAGGATCTTATTAGCTATGTAAAAGATCGTGCAGGCCATGATGCCCGATACGCCATTGATGCCAGTAAGATAAACAGGGAATTAGGCTGGAAACCACAGGAAAGTTTTGAAAGTGGCATTAGAAAAACAGTGCAATGGTATTTGGCTAATCAGAGCTGGTGTACTCGTGTGCAAGATGGTAGTTATCAGAGAGAAAGATTAGGTCAAGTATAACCTCTTAGAACCTGTTCTTAGAACCTGCTCAAGATCTACTGCGCCACTGCCAGTCGCGCTTGGGCGGTGCTCGAAATCCTCATTTACTTCGTGTAAACTCCGGTTTCTGCGCTCCGTCCGCACACAACTGGCAGTGGCTCGTAACGATCTTGAACAGGTTCTTAGGTAACAGATTCAACCATTTCAACCTGCACCTGATTTCTGCCATTTTGTTTGGCTCGGTACATGGCTTGATCTGCTCTTTTAAGTAACGATTCCATTGAGTCGCCTTCCCTTAATGAACTAACACCCATACTTGCAGTAAGTTTAACAATCTCTAAACCGTAAGCAATCGTATGATTTTCTATACCTCTACGAATTCTTTCTGCCGCTATTTGAACGCCAGCAATATCAGTATCTCTTAATAAAATCACAAATTCTTCACCGCCATAGCGAAAAACAACATCACTGTCTCTTACGATCTCTTTTATACAGTTAGCGGCTGATGCCAATGCAATATCACCACATTCATGGCCAAAGTTATCATTGATTTTCTTAAAATGATCCATATCAAAAAAAATAACCGATAAATGATGGCTATTTCTATGCGCTAACTGAATTTCTTTCTGGATAGTATCATTGAAAGCTGTTCTATTATTGGTTTTTGTTAAAGGGTCGGTGTACGCCATTCTTAATGCCTGCTGATAAACCGTAGCATTTTTTAATGGGTAAATAAGAGAGCAAAACAAGGTTTCTAACAACTTGATTTCGTCACTGTTAAATCGTTGCCGACGCATCATGGTTAAACTACCCAGTTGCATGTCTTCAATTTTAAACAGGTAAGTACAAGAATGATGGGTGACTATCCCTTTTTTTATTTCCAGATCAAATTGTTTATTTTCATAAACATAGCCTGTATGAGGAACCAGATCAAGTATTTTGCCACTAAATATATTGATAAGTTCTGAGAATTCCAGTGTAGTTTGTAATGCACTGCTAATATCATAATTATGCAGACTGACTGATTTTGATGCTGCAAAACTTTTATTGCTTACAATTGCCAGGTTTCCAATTTCTTTTTTCATGACAAATTCTCGCTCTCTTAAACTAAGTATTAATTTAAGATTAAAGCGATTTATGAGCCATAAATATATTTTACATAAAAATCACTGCATTATGGTTGCTTCGTCAATTTTTTGTCTTAGTCTTTACCAAGAGACACCTCTATTAATTCAAATTCACCCGAAACTTTTGAATCGTTTCATCGGTTAAAACTTGCCTCTGATGATCCCATATAATGCCACCTAGCTGAGTGGCTAACAGGCGAAGAGTTTCAAGCATTTCATTAAATGTTGCTAATGGATCGTCCAGTTCACTCGGTTGTAGAAAAAAAACAATACCTGGAAAATCATAGAGTTCAAGATCTGACTCGGGAAAAGTACCCGGCTCCACCATGCTGGCTACCGCATAATCCACCCTATTTTTTTCATCCAGGCGCTCAAATACGTTCATACTGCCATATTGAAGCCCCACTAATTCAAAAGCGTCGGCTAAATCCTTGCCATTAAAACCTTTATCAGCTTCCGCAATAATGCTGAATTGAATTATTTTAGGTAGCAAAAAATGATTATTTTGCTGTTTTATTGAATCAGTAGAAACTGCATTAGTTTCCGGCATTGAATCATTATCAATAGCCGAACCTAAAGGAACCACATCAAAATCATCATTTTCTGTACTAAGAGCCAGCGAATTGTCAATATTATCTAAGGGATTTCCTTTGTCATAAAAATCAATATTTCGTCTTGGCTTGCTGTTTTTAAAAGCACCCCAAAAGATAATGCCCAGTATGACAATACCACCCATCGCAATAATAACCAGTCTTAATAAGTCTTTATCCATTAGCTTTCTGCCATTTCTACTGCTTCATCAATATCAACCGAAACCATTCGTGATACACCCGGCTCTTTCATAGTAACACCTGATAATTGTTTTGCAATTTCCATGGTGACTTTATTATGTGAAATATATAAAAACTGCACTGTTTCTGACATTTCTTCCACCATTTGCGAAAACCGCACTACGTTAGCATCATCTAACGGCGCATCCACCTCATCTAACAAACAAAAGGGTGCTGGATTCAAATCAAAAATTGAAAAAACCAGGGCTACGGCAGTTAAGGCTTTTTCACCTCCCGACAGCAAGTGAATAGAGCTATTTCGTTTACCCGGAGGTCGGGCAATAATATTCACCCCAGCTTCCAGAAAATCTTGTTCTGTTAACTCCAGATAGGCTTGTCCACCACCAAATAATTTAGGAAATTTTTGCTGTAAACCTTGATTGATTTTATCAAAAGTTTCTTTAAAACGTCGCCTACTTTCTTTATCAATTTTACTGATCGCCTGATCTAGCGTGTTCAATGCCTGCATCAAATCATCGCGCTGTTCGTTGAGAAAATTAATGCGCTCTGATTGCGTTTTATAATCTTCAATAGCGGTTAAATTAATAGAACCTAATCGTTCAATCTGTTTTGCAAAGTTTTCTACTCTGTGCTTCCACTCCTGCTCTTGTGCCTCTGGCGATAAGGTTTCTAATACTTGTTCTGGGTTTGCCTCTATTTCTGCTAATTGCTCGGTGATAGTCTGCTGTCTTACATTGCTATCTTGCTGTTCAAATCTGACTTTATCCAGTAATTCCTTTTGTTGTTCCATTTGCCTTTGTATTTGAACATGTTGCTCGGCTATTTCTGTGGTTTCTTGCTCGGTTTCTTGTTGTTTTATTCTTTCGCCCTGCAGTTTGGCTTCTAATTGCTCTTTTTTATCAACAAATTCTTCTAATTGCAGTTTTTCCTCATCAAGCGGTGTTAAAGTGGAATGTAATTTATTGTCTAGTTCAGAAATGCGTTCTGTTGCTTGCTGATTTTGCAGTTGCAGGCGCTCAATTTGTTTAGCTGTTAATATGGCTGTCGCTTTAAACGATTCAATTTGACTTTGTACAGCATGGCTGGCTTTTTGTGCCTCATTAATCGTTAAATCAAGGGTATATTGCCTGTTCTGTATTTCCTGATTTTGGGTATCTAATGCCTGTTTTTTATCCCTTAACTGGGCACTAATTTGTTCTGCCTGTTCTTTTAGTGTTTCAGATTCATCCGCAGTTTCAGCAATCAGACTGGTTTCGGCAATAATCTCTTCAATTTCATGGCTAATTTGATTGAGTCGTAATTGCTGTTGTTCTTGCCTGGCTGAGTAGGCACTAAATTGAGCACTTTTCACCGAATACTCAGAACCTAATGTTTTATCCCGTTGTTGCAAATTTTCCCTGCTGTTCTCAGCCTCTTTTAATGCCTGTTCTATTGCTATTAGCTGGTCGTCCAGGTCATCAATACTCTCTTGCAATTCTATTTGTCTTTGTTTTAAATCACGCAATTCCTTTTCACGCTGTAAAACACCGGTTTTGTTATCACTATCACGAGATATTTTGATCCAGTCACGCCCTAGCCAGTCGCCTTCTTGAGTCACAATTGATTCATAGGCTTTCAGTGTTGATCTTTGTTTTATTGCTCTATCCATAGTATCTGCACAATAAACACCTGTTAATAAACCACTCAAATCATAAGCTGCATTTATTTTATCAAGCAGTGGAATCTTGTTTCCCGCTGGCACTGCTTGTTGTGAAGTAGTTGTTTTAAACAACACAAGGGATTGTTCTTTAAGCGTGGGCAGACCTTTTAGAATCTGCTCAGTATCGTCAACACAAATTGCTTCCAGATAACTGCTTAATACGATTTCTACCGCTTTATCCCAACCATTTTCAACATCAAGTAATTCTGCCAGACGCTGATTTTGCGATAAATCCATTTTTTCCAGCCATTGCACCAAATCCTTTTTATCTTTTCCCATGGCATGTTGCTGTAGTAATTCCAGCGAGGTTATTTTGCCATTTATCGGATGTAATTCAGAACGGTATTGATGCAACTGATTTTGCTGTTGTTTAACTTGCTGACGCTGATCAATAATCTGCTGATAAATTGCTTCAAGTTGTTGTTGTAAGTCTTCTCTATCCGTTTCTATCAGCTCAATGCTACTATCCAGTGATTCAATTTCAGTGTTTAAATCAGTGCAGGATAATTCATTGCGTTCACTTTGAAGTTTTTCCAGACGTTGTTGCAACTGTTGAGACTGTTTATTGAATTGTGCAAGTTTGACTCTTTGTACTTCCGCCTGTTCTTTGTATTGCGAACTTTCGCGTAAATAATCCTCCCACTGTGTTTGCCAGGCGGCTTTAGTTTGTTCTAGCGTTGCCTTAATCAATATATTTTCTGCTAATTGTTCTTCAAGAATAATACCCTGCTGTTCTGCTTCCAGTAATGTTTCTTTAATTTCTGCTAATTGTAATTTATCTTGTTCGCATTCATTATGGGAGTGTTCTGCTTGTTGCTTTAAGCGGTCAATTTCAATCAGCATGTCTTGATGACTGCTTTCATTATGTTTAATCGCTTGTTGCAAACCGCTGACTTCTGCAACCAGCTGGTAATAATCTTCTTGTATCGCATCCACAAGCTGTTGCTGACTTTTTTGTTGTATCCGTTTGGCAGCTATGGATTTGTCGGTTTCTCTTAACGATACAAACAAACGATTATGTTCAGTAGCAATGTTTTTTAATTTAATCTCCAATTGCTCAGAACTTTGGTGATAACTGTTCCAGCGAATGGCCAATAATTCACGTTTATATTGACGCTCCTGTTTTTTTAAATCGGTGAATTTTTCTGCTTTTTCAGATTGTTTTTTTAAATTAGTCAGTTGCTGTTCAACTTCTTCGCGTAAATCATCTAATCGTTCAAGGTTCTCACGGGTATGGCGCATTCGTGTTTCTGTCTCGTGCCTGCGTTCCTTATATTTTGATATGCCAGCGGCTTCTTCAATGTGAATGCGTAACTCTTCAGGTTTAGACTCTACCATTCTTGAAATGGTACCTTGTTCAATAATGGCATAGCTTCTAGCACCTAAGCCGGTACCTAAAAATAAATCAGTAATATCTTTACGCCGACAACGAGTACCGTTTAAAGCATAGTGAGACAGACCCTCACGATTGACTTGTCGACGAATTGAAATACTGCTGTATTTTGCATATTCGCCGCCGACCTTACCTTCACTATTATCAAAAATCAATTCAACAGAGGCCATACTGACGGGTTTTCGACTGGATGAACCATTGAAAATAACATCCGCCATGTGTCCACCACGCAGATGTTTGGCAGAACTCTCTCCCATCACCCAGCGTACCGCATCAATTATATTTGATTTGCCACAACCATTGGGGCCAACCAATGCCGTTAAATTTCCCTTGATAATAATGGTGGTTTGATCGGCAAATGATTTAAACCCAGAAAGTTTGATTTTATCCAGCTTCATTACTGGTAGAATATCCTATAGTTTGTTGAAAACGAATCGCGTATTATTCACCAAATTAAAGGTGACTTTCGACATTTTTTTAATCTTTTTTGGTAACTATTCACTGTGATTTTGCTGCAAGCTCACGGAATAGATGCCTTTATTCTATTGAGACATGAGTACCCAGCCCAGTAAACACCTTGATACCTTTGACAACCCTAAGCCTGGGCGTGATTTCACTATCCGCATTGATATACCAGAATTCACTTGTCTGTGTCCTATGACCGGACAACCTGATTTTGCCACCATTACCCTTGAGTATGTACCTAATAAACTCTGTGTGGAATTAAAAGCACTTAAACTTTATATGTGGTCATTCCGCGAACAAGGCGCTTTTCATGAAGCGGTAACTAATGAAATGCTGGATGATATTGTTAAGCTCATTGCCCCGTATTTTATCCGCATCCGTGCTGTATTTAATGTCCGAGGGGGAATCTATACAACCGTAATAGCCGAGCATAAAGATAAACACTGGCAAGCACCTGAATTGGTTAATTTGCCTTAGCGGTAGTACTTGTGCTTTTTTTAGCCGAAAGAATTGCCTCACTCAACTGATAAACTGCCATGGCATATAAAGGACTGTGGTTATATCGGGTAATGACATAGAAATTATGTAATCCTACCCATAAATCGCTTCCTTTTTCTTGCTCATAAGCCAATAACTTTACAGCTTCACTAGCATCTATTGAATGTTCTGAAGTTATCGACAATAGCTCTAATTCTGCCCAGTTTTTATCCGGTTTTAAACCTTTGCTTAATGCCTGTTGAAAAGATTCTCCTTCTGCTGAAACCGAAAAAGTAATTGCATTGTTTTTACGCCAATGATGCTCCACAAAATAATTTGCAACACTGGCAATTGCATCAGCCGGGTTCTCCCAGATATCTCTTTTTCCATCTTTCTCAAAATCTGCTGCATAGGCTCTAAAACTACTGGGCATAAATTGTGGAATACCCATTGCACCAGCATAAGACCCTGTAGGTTCCAATGGATTCATGTTCTCCTCACGACAAAGCAGCAAAAAATTTTCCAGTTCACTGAGAAAAAATTTACTGCGCCTCGGATAGGAAAAACCCAGTGTGGATAGAGCATCAATGACCCGGTGATGTCCCGTATGTCCACCATAACGCGTTTCAACACCAATAATAGCGACAATTATTTCTGCTGGAACACCATATTCTGCCTCAACTTTTGCTAATGTGTTTTCATTTTCTTGCCAAAACTTTACCCCTCCTTTTATACGCGAGCTGGTCATAAATATTTTTCTATACTTATGCCACGGCATTCCCTCTGCTGGTCTGTCCATGGCTTTAATTATATTTTGCTTAATATCAACCGATTTAAATAACTGTTTTATTTTGCTAGCATCAAATTGATGCTTATTGCTCATTTTGTTAATAAAATCATTAAATAATTCTGTTTCTTCTACAGCTGCAAGCGTACTGCTACTGGCTAACACGCCATAACAAAATAAAAATCCGATAAATATATTTTTCATGTTTAATTCATGTTTAATTTAAGGTAACTACTCAGTGTAATCTGTAATTGCTCAGATTGCCCTTAATTTTGTTCAAGAGCAAGGCGAAAGCGCACAGTTTACAAGTGTAAATGAGCACTTTCAATGCAGCTATTGGACAAAATCAAGGGTAAACTAAATAGTTACAATTTAAGTAGGTAAAAATTTTCTATGCGTATGGATTGACATTAAAATACCGAAGCCTGCCATTAAAGTCACCATGGATGTTCCACCATAGCTTATTAGAGGCAATGGCACACCAACTACAGGTAATATTCCAATCACCATGCTTATATTAACAAAGACATAAACAAAAAAGGTCAAAGTCAAACTACCCGCCAATAATCGACTATAAGTATCTTGCGCCTGCACTGCAATATATAGGCAGCGACTGATAATTAGCAAATACAGTATTAACAGACCCAGACAACCCGATAAGCCAAACTCTTCAGCAAAAACTGCAAAAATAAAATCGGTAGAACTTTCCGGTAAAAAATCCAGATTTGCCTGAGTACTGCCTAACCAGCCTTTGCCGTGAACACCACCTGAGCCAATCGCTATTTTGGATTGGATAATATGATAGCCATTACCCATCGGGTCAGCTTCTGGATTTAAAAATGTTAATACTCTGGCTCTCTGGTATTCCCGCATAAAATGCCACAGTACGGGTGTCAATGAAGTCAGCACAACACTAGTTGCAGCCATAAAGCGCCACGACAACCCGGCAAAAAACAACACAGCGGCACCTGAACTTGCTACCAGCAAAGACGTCCCCAAATCAGGCTGTTTTGCGATTAATAAAGTGGGAATAATAATCATTAAGCCAGCCAATAGCAACTGCTTAGGCTTAGGAGGTAAAGAATATCCCGATAAAAACCAGGCAATCATCATCGGTGTGGTGATTTTTATCATTTCTGATGGTTGAAAACGGAAAAAACCCAAATCCAGCCATCGTTGAGCGCCTTTTCCAACCTGACCTACTAGCAAAACAGCAACCAGTAATAACACCCCGAAAATATAGAGCATAGCAGAGTGTCTATAGAATTGGCGCGGATTAATATGGGCGAGGATGATCATCAATATAAAAGCAACACCAATACGCATCGCTTGCCGCATTAATATAGCCATATTCTGCCCACTGGCACTGTATAGAATCAAAAGACTTAATGAACACGCTAAAAATAAACCAATAAACAATGGAATGTCTATATGCAATTTCCTTAAAATGGTGCCAATAATGGATGGCGAATGAAATTGTTCTCCTTTAGTTTCAGTTTGCAATGACTACCTCTTCCCCTGCCTCAACAACAGCCGCAGGCATCAAATATTGTTTTATTATTTCTCCTGCTATCGGCGCTGCAACTGAACCGCCATGCCCACCATTTTCAACAATAACAGCTACCGCTATTTGTGGATCTTCTGCCGGTGCAAAGCCCATAAATAAAGCATGATCCTTTAACTTATCATCCAGCTCTTCCTCATTATATTCTTCTTCCTGTTTCACTGTAAAAACTTGAGCCGTTCCCGTTTTACCGGCTATTTTATAGTCTATTCCTTCCCGTAGCTTTCTTGCTGTGCCTCGTTTTCCATGAACCACATTAATCATCGCAGAAACAATATTTCGAATATTTTTTTTCTGCAGGCTGATTTGCTGTTCAGCTGTTGGTATCGCGGCAGTCGTATAATTGGAATTTATTATTCTGGCAGCCAGATACGGCATCACCACCTTCCCTTGATTAGCCAATGTTGCCGTTGCTCTAGCTAATTGTAGTGCTGTCACCTGAGTAAAGCCCTGCCCAATACCGGTGATTAAGGTCTCGCCAGGATACCAGGGTTGATTTCTGTTTTTTCTTTTCCATGCTCTGGAAGGTGATAATCCGGCCTTTTCTCCCACCAGATCTATCCCTGTTTTTTCACCAAAACCAAATTGTTGCAAAAATGCATGAATCCGGTCAATACCCAAGGTTCTGGCTAAATCATAAAAATAGACATCACAGGATTGAGTGATCGCGTCATTCAAATCGACTAAACCATGCCCCCATTTTTTCCAGTCTCTGTATTTATGTTTCAATTTTGGTAACTGATAAAACCCGGGGCAAAAAAGTTTATGGTGAAAATTAGTCACATTATATTCTAGCCCTGCCAAGCCTATAAAAGGCTTAATAGTTGAGCCAGGTGGGTATTGACCCCGTAATGCACGATTGAATAGGGGCTGATCCGGTGATTGCTGAAGAGCATTATAAGCTTTACTACTAATACCATAAACAAAGGGATTGGGATCAAATCCCGGTCGACTGATAAAAACCAGTACCTCGCCTGTCTTAACGTCTATAGCAACAACAGCACCCTTTTTTTCCTGTAATGCTTCATAAGCCGTTTTTTGTAGATCAATATCCAGAGTCAAATAAATACTGGCTCCTGGCACAGGTTCATCAGAAGCCAAGGTTTTCACAGTTCGCCCCTGTGCATTGGTTTCTATTTCCGAATACCCGGTTTGACCATGCAACTGAGATTCGTATGTTTTTTCAATACCCACCTTTCCAATATGGTGCGTACCTCGATATTGTGAAACAGGCAGGCTTTTTAATTCTTTTTCATTAATTCGACCGACATAACCCACCACATGGGCTGTTAAAAAACCATAAGGATAATGTCGAACTAGTCGAGCATGAACATCTACTCCGGGGAAATACGGCCTTACCACCGAAAACTTAGCCACTTCCTCATCGCTTAAACGCAATAATAAAGGAATACTGGCAAAGCGTTTTTCTCTTTTTTTCTGCTTCAAAAATTGTTCGATTTTTTCTTCTGGAATATTGAGTAAATCTTGTAATCGAAACAACGTATCATCCAGGTCTTTAATCTGTTCAGGAATGAGTTCCAGGCTATAGGAAGGCGTGTTTTCAGCTAAAACCCGACCCCGTCTGTCATAAATAATTCCTCGCGTTGGAGCTAATGGTAGGCTCTTAATCCGATTGGATTTAGCCATTGTTGAATAATGTTGATGCCCGGTGATTTGTAAATAAATCAATCTTGCAACCAGGCTAATCATCAACAATATGATAAAAACAAAGACAGCAACGACCCGACTTAAAAAAATTCGATTCTCTGCAAAAGGGTCTTTAATGGCGTATATCAGAGCCATTATCTAATTTGCCCAAATACATGTATAGAACGTAATGCTAAATAAATGAATGGCCAGATGATGGTGCCTGTTAACACCGGCATCCAGAATGTTAAAGAAAATTTAGTCATACTGTTAATATTCTCTATCCAAAAAATCAGCATTTGAGCAAATAACAAGCTAAAAAAAACGAATAAGGATTGTTGTGGTAAAGGATATTGGCGTAATCGTTTATGAAACTTTAAACTGGTATAGCAGACTAAAGCATAAACCAAAGCCTGTTGACCCAGTAAACGTCCCGTTAATACGTCAACCATTATGCCAACAACCCATGCGTTGAATACACCCATTCTTTCCGGTACAGCCAAGGCCCAGTAAATCAGAATCAATAACACCCAGTCAGGGTTTAAACGACTTAAATAATCGGGCAAAGGCACTATTTTTAAACACATAGCGAGTAGCAGGGTGACAAAATATCCTTGTATATTTTGTTTTTTATTCGCCAGCATCTACATTGTTAGAAATTTCTTCAGGAAAAATAAGTGGTACGGGTGTTGTATCACTCCAGACAATTAATAATTCGCGGCTTTTATCAAGCTTTGCTTTAGGTATGGCATAAATATCTGCAAAAGGTTTATTGGGCTGCACAGAAAAACCAGCCACAACCGCCACCGGATAGCCTTGGGGGAAAGTCCCACCCAAACCTGAAGTAACCAATAAATCTCCAGGTATTATATCTGCATTATTAGGCAAAAAAGGCAAATTCAAGCGATCAAGCTGACCGCTGCCAATAGCAATGGTTCTTAATCCATTACGGTTAACCTGAACAGGAATAGCGTGATTAGGATCGGTTATTAGCATGACCTCAGAACTCAAAAGCAGAGAACGAACAACTTGCCCAACAATACCATTTGCATCCATCACCGGCTGTTTAATATTGATACCAAAACGAGAGCCTTTATTAACCACTACGATATGTTCATAAGGCACCAGATTAACTGAAAGTAGTTCTGCCACCAAAACTTGTTCACCTAATTTGAATGAGTTTTCTAATAAGCTTCGCAATCTTATATTTTCATTTTCTAATGATTCATACTTAAGCAGTTTAATACTATCAACTAATTGTTTCCGCTTTAAACTGCTGTTTTCAGCTTTTAATTCCTGGTATGAAATAACTGTCTCAAATGCAGTTTCAGTCAATTCCACCGGTAAACTTACAAGTAACTGTACAGGGTAAATAAGTAGAGACAATAGAGAACGCGTTTTGTCTAAGCGAGAACTACGATGCTCTATAGCCAGTAAGACAACAGATATTAAAACAACAATTAATAACCGTGTATTTAAAGAAGGACCGGTTGCAAATAAAAGTTTTATAACAAAACCTCTTTAACAAATGAGTAATATATGTAACTATTCACTATGATTCTGCCGGGGGTATAGATACAAATGTTTATTCTAATGAAAAGGCAGAAAGTCCTTTTTCATCAAGCATTTCCAGTACCATGCCGCCACCTCTGGCAACACAGGTCAACGGATCATCAGCAATATAAACCGGCAAACCGGTTTCCTCTGATATTAACCGATCTATATCAGTTAACAAGGCACCACCCCCTGTTAAAACAATGCCTTTGTCTGCAACATCAGCACCTAATTCTGGTGGCGTTTGCTCTAAAGCAACTTTTACCGAGCCGACAATGCCTGATAAAGGCTCTTGTAAAGCCTCTAAAATCTCATTGCTATTTAAAGAAAAACTGCGTGGCACTCCTTCGGCCAGATTACGGCCTGTTATTTGAATTTCCCTTACATCACTTCCTGGGTATGCGGTACCAATTTCTTTTTTAATTTTTTCTGCGGTTGCTTCTCCAATTAAAGTCCCGTAATTTCTACGCACATAATTGATAATCGCCTCATCAAAGCGATCCCCACCAATTCTTACCGAAGCAGAATAAACAATACCGTTCAATGAAATAACAGCCACTTCCGAAGTACCACCACCAATGTCTAATACCATTGATCCATGAGCTTCATCTACCGGCAGACCTGCACCTACTGCTGCTGACATCGGTTCTTCAATCAAATAAACTTCTCTGGCACCTGCCATGGCAGCCGATTCACGAATGGCGCGTCGCTCAACCTGAGTTGAGCCACAAGGCACACAAATTAAAATACGAGGACTAGGGCGAAGCAGTTTACTTTCATGTACTTTTTCAATAAAAAAACGCAACATGCGCTCAGTGACGGCAAAATCGGCTATCACACCATCCTTTAAAGGCCGAATTGCGGTAATATTCCCCGGGGTTCGCCCTAACATCATTTTTGCATCTGTTCCAACCGCAGCAATTGTTTTTACACCCCGAATTCTATCTTCCTTAATAGCCACAACAGAAGGCTCATCTAGCACTATTCCTTGTCCAGGAATATAAATCAAGGTATTGGCCGTACCCAGGTCAATTGACAAATCATTAGAAAAAAGACCACGAATTCTTTTGAACATCTTTAGCATTATCCTTAGCGATATAAATTTCTACTACTTTAACAATCTAGCAGGTATTTGAGCAAGATATAAAGTATCATATTTGTTAAAAGTATTATTTTGGAGCCAATAAATGTCATTAACTGCTGAAGAAGTTGAAAAAATAGCCTACCTTGCAAGACTGGGTATTGATGAAAAAGATGTCGCAACTTATGCCAAAGATTTATCCAGCATTCTGGATTTAATGACTCAAATGAGTGAAACCAATACTGATGATATTTTGCCAATGGCTCATCCTATGGATCAAAAACAGCGTTTACGTGCAGATTGTGTGCTTGAAACCGATCAACGCGAGCACTTTCAGTCTATCGCTCCTCAAGTTGATTCTGGACTCTACCTTGTACCCAAAGTTTTAGATTAATCATTATGCACAACAAAACAATCACTGAACTGGCTAAAGATTTGCGTGAAGGCAAATTCTCCAGTGTAGAACTGACTCGAAGCTATTTAGATCGCATTAAAAAACACAGCAACCTAAACTGCTTTATTACTGTTGCTGAAGAATCAGCAATTGCAAGCGCAAAAACAGCAGACATTAAATTAGCTAAAGGTAACACTAGCCTTTTAACCGGCATCCCGATTGCCCAAAAAGATATTTTCTGCACCCAGGGTGTTAAAACATCGTGTGCTTCAAAGATGCTTGATAACTTTATTTCGCCCTATAATGCCACTGTAGTAGAAAATTTCAACAATTCGGGTGCGGTCATGCTTGGCAAGCTAAATATGGATGAATTTGCCATGGGTTCGTCCAATGAAACCAGTTTTTATGGCGCGGTAAAAAATCCATGGGATATTAACACCGTACCTGGTGGTTCATCAGGTGGTTCTGCATCTGCCGTTGCCGCACGCTTAACCCCAGCAGCAACAGGTACCGATACCGGAGGGTCAATTCGCCAGCCTGCTTCCTTATGTGGTATTACCGGACTAAAACCCACTTATGGTCGAGTTTCACGCTATGGCATGATTGCCTTTGCATCCAGCCTGGATCAAGCAGGCCCTATGACTCGCTCAGCCGAAGACGCGGCAATATTACTGCAAACCATGTCAGGTTTTGATCCTAAAGATTCTACCAGCATGGACAAGCCGATACCTGACTATTCAATTGGCTTAAATAATTCCATTGAAGGGCTAAAAATAGGATTACCCAAAGAGTTTTTCAGCGAAGGTCTAAATGATGGCGTTGCCAGAGTAATAGAAACGGCAATTAATGAGTATCGAAAAATGGGGGCTGAAATAAAAGCAGTTTCATTACCCAATATGAAATTATCCATCCCGGTTTATTATGTCATTGCACCGGCAGAATGTTCAGCCAATTTATCTCGCTTTGATGGTGTCCGCTTTGGCTATCGTTGTGACAATCCTAAAGACCTCAACGATTTATACATTCGTTCGCGTGGTGAAGCCTTTGGTGACGAAGTTAAACGCCGGATTTTAATGGGAACTTATGCTTTATCAGCTGGCTACTACGATGCCTATTATATAAAAGCACAGAAAGCACGCAGATTAATCAGTGAAGATTTTAAACAGGCTTTTTCTGAAGTGGATGTTCTGATGGGGCCGGTATCTCCCTCAACAGCATTTGGTTTGGGTGAAAAAACCGGAGACCCTATTGAAATGTATCTAGCCGACATTTATACAATTGCTGTCAACCTGGCAGGGTTACCCGCCATTTCAATCCCTGCCGGATTTGTAAAAGAAAAACCAGTAGGCTTACAAATTATTAGCAATTATTTCACTGAACCACATTTATTAAATATTGCTCATAAATATCAACAAATGACTGCTTGGCATCAACAAACACCACAAGATTTTGAATAAGGAGAAAACAATGGAATGGGAAACAGTCATCGGCCTAGAGATTCATGCGCAACTGGCAACAAAATCTAAAATATTTTCATCCGCATCTACTGTATACGGTGCAGAGCCCAATACTCAGGCTTGCGCAGTTGACCTGGGTTTACCGGGTGTATTACCAGTATTAAACCAGGAAGTGGTGCGAATGGCGGTAAAATTCGGTATGGCAATAGATGCTGAAATTGCTGCTTATTCAGTATTTGCCAGAAAAAACTACTTTTACCCCGACTTACCCAAGGGTTATCAAATCAGCCAGATGGATCATCCTATCGTCGGCATAGGCCATATAGACATAGAAGTAGATGGGGTAAATAAACGAATCGGTGTTACCCGTGCTCATTTAGAGGAGGATGCCGGAAAATCTTTACATGAAAGTTTTCATGGCTCAACCGGAATTGACCTTAATCGCGCGGGGACACCTTTATTAGAAATTGTCTCTGAACCCGATATGCGCTCAGCACAAGAAGCAGTCGCCTACATGCGTAAAATACATGAATTGGTACGTTATCTGGAAATATGTGATGGTAATATGCAAGAGGGTTCTTTTCGTTGTGATGCCAATGTTTCTGTACGCCCTAAGGGTCAAGAGCTATTAGCTACCCGCGCTGAATTAAAAAACATAAATTCCTTTAAATTTGTCGAAAAAGCCATCAATATTGAAATAGAAAGACAGATTGACCTTATAGAAAGTGGCGGCACTGTAGTACAGGAAACCCGTTTATATGATGCCAATAAAAACGAAACCCGTTCCATGCGCAGTAAAGAAGAAGCCAATGATTACCGTTATTTTCCTGACCCTGATCTACTCCCTGTTGAAATCAGCAATGAATTACGCGAACAGGTTAAAGCAGACTTGCCTGAATTACCCGACGCAAAAAAACTGCGTTTTAAAGAGCAATACAGCCAGGATGACGAGCTAGCAAGCACCTTAACTTCCTCCCGACAATTAGCCGATTTTTATGAAGCAGTCGTCAAAATATCAGGCTGTGAGGCCAGGCTCTGTTCTAACTGGATCAGTGGCAATTTTTTGGCCGCCCTCAATAAATCAGGGCTTGATATTAGCGAAACCCCGGTTAGCCATGAGCGTTTAGCAGGCTTATTAAAACGCATTGCAGATCAGACTATTTCAGGAAAAATGGCCAAACAAGTATTTGAGGAATTATGGAAAAGCAATGCTACAGCTGATGAAGTCATTGAGCAGCAAGGTCTGAAACAAATTACTGATAGCGGGGCTATTGAAGCGATTATTGATAAAATAATTGCTGACAATCCTAATCAAGTTGAACAATATTTAAGCGGTAAAGATAAAGTCTTTGGTTTTTTTGTCGGCCAGACAATGAAAGCCAGCCAAGGCAAAGCCAATCCCAGTGAAGTCAACAAAATATTAAAAAGCAAGCTTATACTTCGCGCAGCCACAGATGCGGATTTCTAATGGCTGAATTTTTGCCGATAGCAGCAGTGTTACTTTACTGTTAATCCACCCAAAATATGGAGGATTACTTTAACTGATCAAGAATTGCTTGCGCTGTTGCTTTTTGCTCTTCATTCCCTTTTTCCATAACTTCATCAACTATTCCCATAGCAGCGTCTACATCACCCATATCGATATAGGCTTTTGCCAAATCTATTTTTGTTTCCAGTTCATCCATGTCGGTCAAATCCGAAACACCCATATCTAGTGCATCTAAAGCATCTGCAGGAGAAGAGGATGTCTCACTTTCTGTATCAAAATCGAAGCCTTCTATATCATCAAGTTCTGTTGCCACTTTACTAGCTTCCAGTTCTGTAGTCTCTGAAGAATCACTATCCAGCGAGAAATCAAAGCTTTCTACCACTTCATCGACATCATTTCCGGTATCTGAACTACTCTCTACAATCTCTTCATCTGCAGACTCAAAATCAAGAGAGTCCAATGTTTCTATTCCTGCTTCAAGCTGCTGTATTTCATCTTCTACTGAGTCGTTTAATGTGTCGGCTTCCGTGTCAATATTCACCGACCCTAAGTCATTGGCATCTTGAGTTAAATCATCATCTGACACTTCAAATTCACTTACATTTTCTTTTTCTTCAGTCTCAGCATCACTCTCATCAAAAACTGATAAGTCAAAATCAAGATCTTTCACATCTTCTTTTTCTAGGGATTCTTCATTTTCATCAAAAATTGATAGGTCAAAGTCAAGGCCATTATCATCTTCTTTTTCTTCAGATTCTCCACTATCATTAAACATTGATAAGTCAAAATCAAGCGCATCTCCTGATGGCTCTTCACTTACATTATTATCAGTTAATTGTTCAGTCAGGTCACCGTCATTAGCTAAAGAACCGGTATTTTCAGCATCGCCTGTTGCATTGAGGCCAACAGACTGAGCTATGAATAAAGATGATTCTGGTGCTATCTCTGCCCCCATTTCAATCACTTTTTCCCAAAATTCCTGGTCATTATGTTTTCCTGTACTTACTAATTCAGCAGCAAATTCCTCAAATGCACTTTTATTTTCATTTGCATAAAAAATTTCTAATAATTTTAATTTACATTCATCTTTTTCTGGCTGATCAATTAATGCCTGACGCATAATATCTTCAGCTTGTTCATATCGTCCATAAGCCAAATATACATCGGCTTCTGATACGGGATCAACCTCATTCTGATCTGTCTCAAAGGCATCAAAATCACTCGGCGTAAATTCACTTAAAAAAGAACTTTCACCTATAGTTCCCACATCATATGAAGAGCTATCATCCATCATTGAGACTAGTGAATCATCCGTTGTTTCAGGTAAACTAATTTCGCTTGCTGTTGCAAACATGCTTTCTGTATCTGTATCTATTTCTTTTTCAAATTGTCTTTTACGCGACCACAACAAACCCAGCAAACCCAAAATTATCACAGCTACAATTGATAAAATAGGCGTTAATAAATTCGAAAAAAATCCAGACTCGGCTTCTTCAATTAATTTTGGTTTTGGTTTTACAACTTTTTCTTCAACGACTTTTATTTTAGCTTCGCTAACTTGTGGTTTTTTTCCTGAGCTCACTGATTTATCAGCTGCCTCTACTTTCACTTTCTCCGTATTATCTATCAGGGGTGCCGTTATTTTTATATTTTCCTGATTTTGTAACACTGCAAGCTGCTCATCCTTTAAGGTCAGCATTTTTTGCATCATTAATAGGCTTTTTTCCAGCTTTTCTAGTCTAGCGAGTAAAGCCATACTTTCATCACTCGAATTAACTACAAACTCTTCATCAGTATTATTAATTACTGGTTCAGATTCTGTAATAATGGCGGCTTCTTTAATTTCTTCTTCAACAGGCGCTTCTAATTCCAACTGAGTACTTATTGTCTGTTTTTCAGAATTAGTTTGATTATTTTTAACTTTAGCTGTGACTCGGCCATTCCAGATATTATTCTGTCTTCTGAACTCGGATAGTGCTTCTTTTTTAGATAGCCTTAATATAACTTCTCGCGTAGGAATAGTTAATGTTTTATCAGCCATCAAAGCATTGACATTTTCTTTATAAAATGCCTTTGGATTTGCCTCATAGATGGCTATCATCATTTGCTCTATAGAGACATCGGAATATGTATTTGTCTGTTTAGCAATTTTCCATAAGGAATCTGCTGTCCTGATTGGACCATATTGAATAATTGGATCAACATTACCTCTAAATGTTTCTATTACTTCAATATCAACTTTATCCTCAGTCTGTTTAAAAGCCGGACTCGCTATGTTGATAACTGGAATAATAGGCTGTGTATAAGCAGCTGGTGGGTCAACCAACACAGTAAACTCACGATATAAATTCCCTTTAGCCCAGCTTACTTCTAATAAAAAATCCAGAAAAGGTTCTCTTAAAGCTTCGCTTGAAGTTAATTTAATAACACTGCTTCCATTTTCAGTTGTAATCAGTTTAAATTTAATTTTTGAAAGAAAATAAGTCCAGGGAACACCCGCCTCATCAAATTTATCAGGTGAGGCCAACCTGACATTGACCTCTGAAATATTTTCATCCGCTGATACCAGCAATGCTATTTCAGCATTAAGATTTTGGTTAAGTGTTGAATGCAATTTAATATCGCCAATTCCTAACGAATAAGCACTAGCAGGTGCCAGTATAGCCATAGCAACTATACTTTTTGTTAAATTGCGCACTACGCTCTCCTTCACATTTTTTACCACAATAATTAACCCAGAGCCCTCATATAATCACTAAGCTTAGACTAGATGTATTTTTTTACCAGCAGTTCAGCAATTTGAATACTATTTAATGCTGCACCTTTACGTACATTGTCACTTACTACCCATAAATCAATACCTCTTGGATGTGATATATCCTCTCTAATACGGCCAACAAAGACATTATCATTTCCAGAAGATTCGGTCACAGCAGTTGGATAGCCCCCATCAACACGTTCATCCAAAATTGTAATACCGGGTGCTTTCGTCAACAATTCATAAACTTTTTCTATTTCAATTTTTTCTCTGGTTTCTATATGCACCGCTTCAGAATGACCATAAAAAACAGGAACGCGAACTGCTGTCGGGTTAACCATTATGTCTTGATCAGAGAAAATTTTTCTTGTTTCCCAGACCATTTTCATCTCTTCTTTGGTATAGCCATTATCCATAAAAACATCTATTTGTGGCAACACATTAAATGCTATCTGCTTAGGATAGAGTGCTGCAGTAATTGGCTTACCATTGAGTAATTTTGCTGTTTGAGACACCAGTTCTTCAATGGCTTGTTTCCCTGTTCCAGAGACAGCCTGATAGGTGCAAACATTTATTCGCTCAATACCTGCCACATCATAAATAGGTTTCAAGGCTACTAACATTTGAATGGTAGAGCAATTAGGGTTAGCAATTATTCCTCGTGCTTTATATTGCGCAATTTTTTCAGGATTGACTTCAGGAACTACCAGTGGAATATCATCGTCATAACGAAACTCAGAAGTATTATCTACCACTATACAACCTGCCTTAGCAGCTTTAGGCGCATACTCTTTTGAAATAGATGCCCCTGCAGAAAATAAACCTATAGAAACTTTTGAAAAATCAAATTTTGCCAGATCTTCAACGATTAAAGCCCTCCCTTTAAAAGAAATTCTTTTGCCAACAGATTGGCTGCTTGCTAATGCATACACCTTATCTACTGGAAAATTTCGCTCTTCCAGTATTGAAAAAATTGCTTCCCCTACCGCCCCTGTCGCTCCCACAACAGCTATATCATATTTTTTCAAACTCACAAATCCTCTACAAAACTTTTAAACTTAAATTGCTATTTACTTAGCGCCTTACGCAAATTTTAAGTATTTAAAACAGCCAGTACTTTTACAGTGATATCATTGACAGAACCAACACCTTCAATTGAATTAAACCTGGCATTTTGCTCACTGGCTGAATAATAAGCAACTAATGGTTTGGTCTGCTCATGATAGACCGCTAAACGCTTTTTAACGGTTTCTTCTGTATCATCATCCCTTTGAATGAGGGCTTCGCCTGAAACATCATCAACACCTTCCTTTTTAGGTTTATTAAACTCAATATGATAGCTTCGCCCTGACGCTGGGTGGACTCTCCTTCCACTCATCCGCTTGATAATTTCACCATCATCAACGGCTATTTCTATCACCTCATCAATATCTACTCCCATTATTCTCAGACCTTCTGCCTGTGCAATGGTTCGCGGAAAACCATCAAGTAAAAACCCCTTGCTACAATCATCCTGAGTTATTCTTTCTTTAATCAGATTCAAAATAATTTCATCAGAAACCAGGCCTCCTTCATCCATTACTTTTTTAGCTTCAGTCCCTAATGGAGTGCCTGCTTTTACTGCAGCCCTCAACATATCGCCTGTTGAGATTTGAGGTATTTCAAATTTCTCAACTATAAATTGAGCTTGAGTTCCTTTTCCTGAACCCGGACTACCTAACAAGATAATACGCATATAAATTTTACTCCACAATTTGGCAATATCCTGCCTATATAACAAAATTTGTAACTACTCACCGAAATTCAGCTAAGGGTGTAGGGTATTGATTTATCAGGCTTCTGAAACAGGACGTTTCAGAGAGCTTACAAGAATGTATTTACGCGTCCTGATAAGTCAATACCCTACACCCTTTGCGCCAATAAACACTGAGTAGTTACAAAATTTAATTATTAATCAAATTTCAACATTAAAATAGTTATTACACATCAATTAACAAACAAAC
>CAZDMC010000002.1:0-20922 GCA_964506335.1 uncultured Methylomarinum sp.
CCAAAATCAGCTTTTCCGCAGTAGACTTTCTATTCTCGGACAGCCTCCTAGTGGTAAGGCAACACCCAAAATGATCTCGGTTCCTAGTCATTACTCAGCCATCCTCCCGCCTCAGGAGTCTCAGCTATTCCATTTGAACCGGTAAATTTAAAAGGCACAGAGACCAGCTTCATACCCTGATTAATCTGTACCGCAAAGTGCAAATGAGGTCCGGAAGAATAACCGGTATTACCGGAATAACCAATCAGCTGTCCGGCAGAAACACTTAAGCCAGGATAAACCTGTGCTTTTTCCAGTGCTAAATGTGCATAAATGGCCATTGATCCATCTTCATGAAGAATCCTGATGCTATTTGCTCTGCTTTTATAGGCTTGCTTAGTACCGCTATTATAAAAATCATTATTGACTTCTATAACTTTTCCTGCCCTTGCCGCATGTATCGGTGTATCTAACGGCAATGCTAAATCCACAGCATATTTATTTTGCTCATCTGTATGACTGAATTTGCCAGAAAATGCCTGAGAAATAGGAAATTTAGTATTTTTAGCAAAAGGAGCCTGGTACACTGCATTATCATCATGAATGGCACCTGAACTGCCTATGGTATAAAAATATCGCAGCCCATAGCGCCATGATTTGTATTCATTAACAGCCCTCATTGCCAGCAAAGTATTGGACCGTCCTGGCTGCACAATAAATCGGCGAGGTAATTGCGGATTTGAAGTCACATTACGATGCTCGCTAAACTGGATCTCAATTTCAATGGGCGCAGGGTAATTGTTAATCACAAAGTATTGCGGTTTATCTTTTTTCCCCGTCTTTTCTAGCCAGACATATCTTCTTCTTGCCGCTTTTAACTGGCGGACTTCTACCTGCTTATTGGTTTTTGGCGGCTTATCAGAATAATGCCAGTGGCCTTTTTCATCCTGGTATTTATAGAGTTTTTTAGCATATAGAGGATAAGATAAAATGCAAATGAAAAACAAAGTGAAGCCTGCAAATACACAAATCCATTTGTTATAAATAGTCTTTGCATAATTAATTTCTTTATTAACACGCATAAACTTAAAACTCATGACATTTACTCATTCCATCTGTCTACAAAACCAGGTCTCATAGATTTATCGAAACATTATTGGCATTGAATAGCCTTGGTAATAATGATACCTTATCAGAAACTGTGATGGTCATGCGACAAACCATATTATCACTAAAAGCTATTAATACAGTATATATTAACCCCCCATTTACTTAAAATTATGATATCTACTCAGCGCATATAAAGCCAGGGGCGTAGGCCATTAATTATGTTTAAAAATATGAATAATGATTGATTCAGCGCTACCTTGTCTATGTGGCAGTGATTTTCAATATAGCGCTTGTTGCAAGCTTTTTCATAGCAATAAAAAATCACCGGCAACAGCTGAAGATTTAATGCGCTCACGTTATACAGGCTATGCCATGCGAAATGAGGCTTATCTTCTGGAAACATGGGACATTAGCACACGGCCGCGTGAAATTGATTTTTCTAAAGAAAATGTTATATGGACAAAACTTGAGATTGTTAGCATTAAAAAAGGCGGCGAAAACCATACTAAAGGGATTGTTGAATTTAAGGCATATTACAGAGCGGATTCTGAACAATATGTGTTAAATGAATTGAGTCGTTTTAAAAAATCAGCCGGTCACTGGGTCTATGTCGATGGAGTGGTTAAATCAACCAGCAAGCTTGGGCTACAAACTAATCAAGGTAAAAATGCACCGTGTTCATGTGGAAGCGGTAAAAAATTTAAACGCTGTTGTGGCAAATAATATGATGATTTTATTAAGGCGAATTCCCGCCAACACTAAAAAAGGACATGTCGTTGATTTTATAGACCCTTTTTTAAAAGGGGGTATATTGCAAAAACCGGGGCGTATAGAAAATATTAAAATTCTGGTGTTAAAGAGTGATGAGATGAATGGCATTGAATATCACGGGATAGTAACTATAGATTCTGATGTCGTTGCCAAAAGGCTGATAAAAAAATTGAATGGGAAAGCGATTAAAGGCAAACATATTGTTGTACGAGAGTATCATCATCGCTTATGGCAGAATGACCCCCGTGTTAATATTCAAGAGTGGAGTGAGGAATCAGCAACTACGCGTACAGCTAATAGGCGGAGGTCAATACTTAAAAAAGAGGGCAATACTTCTGTTGAGTTTAGTAGCTTAGAAAGTTTCCACCGAAAATTATGAGTGATTAAATTCATTGCTTTATTTCGTCAATTACGCTTGATCTGAAATACCTTAGCTTTATATTCAACAACGATACTTTTCTCGCGTATTTCTTTAAGTATCATTCCTGGCAATATTTGTTCTTCTATAATATATTTTTTCATCTCCACCATGATAAAACGCTCATTTTTGTTTTCGGTATAAACAAATACATTGATATCAACTTCGGGCACTTCCCTAAAAAAACCATAAGCCAGTTCTTTCAAGAATGGAATATGTTTAGTTGCAGCTTTTTCAGCAGAGTCACTGGTCTTTATCGACTCCACTGCTGTTGCTGGTTTTTTAATAACGGGTAGTAGATTCTTTGGCTTCTCAATTGCTTTATTAGCTTTAATCGCAAGCTTGATTTTGTCGGGTTTTGTGTTAACACGTTTAACCTTTGATTTTTGTTGTTTAATCTGTTCTGCAATAGAGTTTTGCAGCTGTGGTTTTTTTGTTTTAATCCGGGCTGGCCTGGCGATAGGCTCTGAATCTTTAACTACTGAAGCTGATTTTTCTACAGATTTAATGGTGGTTGCAACTTTACTACTCACTTCATGCTTATCTTCTTTGGCAAAACTCCAGATAATGAACCCCAGAAATACCATATTCATAATAATTAAAACTATAAGCCAAAGAGAGATTTTTTTCTGTTGTGGCTCATTTTTTTCAAGAATGCTTTTTTCTAGCGTTTCAGGCTGGCTCTGGATTCTTTGCCGCTCTGATTTCCTAAGTGCATTTAAAATATAAGACATGTTTATTCAATATTAAGTGTGGGTGCGTTATTTTGAGGGTTATTATTGTTTAAATGGATAAATGTTCTGGGCCCGACTATTCCATCTGTGCTCAAAAAATGCTGTTGCTGAAAGCTAATAACCTGGTTTTTTAGTGCATCATCAAAATAATCTGGATTAGGCAGACTGATTATTTCATTTTTATTGAAAGAAAACTGCTTTCTTATCCAGGGTACTGCCTCAGACTTCTTTCCTGGATACACGCTGCTGATAGCTGAAACAGGCGGTTGCCATAATATTAAATAATAGCCTTTCCAATAATCTAAAACTTGCTTAATGGGGAATGATACTTCCGGGGCTTCATAAAAAACAGCCTGTCCTTGCTTTAATGACACAAGCAGTGCGTAATATTTTTCTGATTCTGCTATGGCAAACTCCATGATAACCGGGCGATTAAGAGAAACCAGATTATTCCAGTCTGACTTATCAAACAAGCATTTTAGTCCGATGACATCCATTTTTTGACAGGTTAATTGTTGCGGAATATCTTTTTTCCATAATCTTGCAAGTTTTGAAGTACTTGTATCTATAGTGCTACTTTGCTGACTGATGAATGTTTTGAAATCCAAAGAGGGTAACAATGCATCCTTTTTGTTTAATACGGTGGCAGGAATAGGTTCTTGCATTAAAGCCAGAGCTTTTGCTGGTTTTAATGCTGGGTTATCATCAGTTGACCATTTTTGGAGGAATATCACTAGCGCTATTGATATCAGACTTCCCAGAATAATATATTTTAAGAGTGGTGCAGGTTCTTTATTAAAAACCTCTTTTGCCGCCTGATTGATTATTCTTTTTGTGACTATGGGTGTATTAAATACATAGGCTCCTAATAATGCTCTGTCACATAAAATATTAATTAATCGGGGGATTCCTTGAGACAATTTAAAGACTCGACCAATAGCCGCCTGATTAAAAATCTCTGTATTTGTGCCGCACACAGAGAGCCTGTGTTTTATGTATTTCTCTGTCTCTTTATAAGATAAGGCTGTTAAATGGAAACGTGCAGTAATACGCTGGTTAAGTTGCCGTAATTCGGGCTGTTCTAGTAGTTGCTTTAATTCGGGTTGACCGATCAGAATGATTTGTAATAATTTTACTTTGCTGGTTTCCAGATTAGTTAATAGCCGAATTTGTTCCAGCACATCCAGACTTAAATTCTGAGCCTCATCAATCATCAATACGGTTCGCTTGCCTTTAGCATGGGCTTCAAGTAAATACTGATTCAGGCAATCCACTAAATTTTTTAGGCTCTGCTTTTCTTTGTCGTACTCTATTTGCAATTCATCGCAAACTGTCGCCAAAAGTTCATTGGCATTGAGTTTAGGGTTTAAAACCAGGGCAATCTCTATATTTTCGGGTAATTGCTGTAATAGGCAATGACACAAAGTTGTCTTGCCAGTACCCACTTCGCCGGTTAATGCAACAAATCCACCGCCTTGATTGATACCATATAAAAGGTGCGCCAAACCTTCCTGATGATGCTCACTCATAAAAATAAAATGAGGATCAGGGGCAATGGAAAATGGCTTTAGATTAAAATTAAAAAACTGCTGATACAAGGTATAATCCTTAATATTGTCATTTCTCAGGTTAGCTAGATGCACGAATATAATCCAGACCCGGCGGCAAAAAAAGTAAGGTATATTTCTTCTATTATCTATCTTTTAGTACTGACATTTATAGTAGGTGGTAGCTATATTAATCAACAAACAACACCCAAAATAGATAATGCTGAAGAAGAGATTAACTGGACAATGCCTTAATCTGCTTTGAGGCAAGTTGAGAAAATTCATTGCCTGCTTCTTTATCAACAATGCCTTGCAAAGTTGTCAGACTGTTTTTATCCAGTGATCCAATCGCCTGTTTTCTAACCGAGTCTTAATAGGCATTCAGTGCTGCTAATTCTGTTAAATAGGTATTCGCCTCTGCTACTTGCTTTAACATGACTTTACAACAGCCCATAGTATTCCCCCCTTCTTTTCCTTTATCATACCTCTAACACTAAGGAATGTGCACGAAATCTAATTTTACTAGTTTGGGAATCAGTTCAATGAAGTCGACTACAACATTAAAAAAACCAGTACCCGATACCTTGCGTGCTGATATTTATTTTCAGCTTTCCCGGATGGAAGCGGCTGGATTCTCTGCTTTACAAGGTTTTGAGTTGCTTAAAAAAACACACCGCAAAGCATTTAAGCAAATACAACTACTTCAACATCACCTTAAAGCAGGGCGTAGTATTGCTGAATCAGGTTATAGAGCAGGCGTTTTTACCGAATCTGATAAAGATCTGCTAGATGCAGGAGAAAACAGCGGAAATTTATCAATAATTTACCAGCAACTTGCCAGACACTATGAACAAAAAGTAAAACGCCTTAAAAAAATCAAATCAAAAAGCTATCTGCCTTTTGCTATTTTAGTTATTGCATTATTTGTACAGCCACTTCCCGCATTGGTTGTGGGTGAAATGAGTGCTTTGGATTACCTGATGATCAGTGGAGGTCGCTTATTTAAGATTGTATTGTTATTTTATTTTATGATTAAACTGCCCTTTTGGCTCACTCAGGGACGACTTCAATTTCTTGGGCTAAGAAACATTGTTTATCAACTTCAACTTAAGTTACCGTTAATTTCTTCCTGGTTAAAAACTCGGCAAATCAATGGTTTTTTCCAAAGTTTAGGCTTAATGCTAACGGCAGGCATGCCTATTCTTGATGCGCTTCCAAAAGCCGTAATAACCATTAACAATCCCTTGCTTAGAAATCAATTTGAACCGGTTCTCTTAGCGACTGCCAGTGGAGGTGGTCTGTCAAGTGCACTTTCTGCGGTGAATGACATTGATTACCCGTCTATACAAATGCTATTAGTCGGAGAACAAAGTGGGAAACTCGCGGAAACCATGCTACATTTTACAAAAATAAAATCTGAAAATATTGAAATGCAGGAAGATTCATTGGCAGAGTGGTTACCCAGACTATTTTATTTTATTGTTGTCTGTTGGGTAGGAGCTTCCTTAATTAGTAATGGCCCGGTGGGTAGTGTTCCTTTGTAGTTTTGTATAGTGTAACTTAGGCTTAAGGTCAGTTAAGGAACGTGCAAAAATAACCTGAGCAACTTACTTGCATTCTTGTTCAACCGTGGTTGCATAGTTTGCTATGCGTCCTCCGCCACGGCTTGAATACGAACAACAATCTTGCGCCAGTTGCTCAAGTTATTTCGTGCACATTCCTAAATGAATGAATTACGCTTTAAAAAAAACATAAACCTTATACTTCAATTTGGCCGTCCAGATAATGAAGCCTAAATTCATAATACAGTGGCCATAGTTTCAAAACGGCGATGACCATAAGGATGATCGTGATCCGCCTCTCGGCTTCCCATTTTAATGACAAAGATACACTGACCAGATCAGACAAAGAATGTATGCCATCTGCTATCAAAGCAGCAAATTGTCCCAGAATACCTACACTGACTTTGATAACGGCTAAAAAAATGTTGCTCAACGCACCGACATAGGTCACCCGTGCTTTTAATTTTAAAACCTGATCCGCAACATAACTCTTAGCTAACTTCTATAACAATGGTATATTCCATATCATCAGAAACAGTTTCTAAGACTTTATGCCCATTGATTCTGCACCATGTAGGAATGTCTTGCATAACCCCCGGATCAGTACAGACTACCTCTAAAATGTCACCTGAATTCATGGTTTTCACTTTATCCTGAGTTCGAATAACAGGCAAGGGACATAATAATCGTTTGGCATTTAATACTTCTTTGTTCATAAGCTTGCTAAATCATCCATTGTAGCGGTATTTGGTCTGCTTTCATGGGAGTCACCGTGACTACTTTTTCAGTGCCATCTTTCTGTCTAATGGTGACATCAACAAAATCAGCATCACGTCCCTGACCATAACGCGCTGTCAATTGCGCGGCTATTAACAAATCTTCTTCGCTTGGCTCACCATCGACCATGGCTAAAGGGCCTTTATGACTGGCACAATTCATATTGATGAAGTCTTTTTTATAGCCCTGCAAAAAACGCGCTTCACCGTCTTCTCTGGCCACAATTACCTTAAAATTATTTTTAGGGCGGATATGGCGACCCACTTTTAATAACATGACATCATCCAGGTCATATTCTTTGCGTCCTCGTGCTGTCCATAAATCGACTAGTTTATCGGAATAGCTTTTATCCGTCAGAAAACAGCAACCGCCGGCAGGCTGAGCAAAATCCTCAAAACCAAATTGATCTGCTAAAGCCATTTGCGGCTTTCGTGTACGCCCACTAAAATCATGTAATTTTTCTCTATCAATCCAGCCTTCTCGTTCTGGCAATGTCATCGGCAGATTCTTTGCACACAAAGGACGTAATAATAAATCATCCGCACCTGATTCTTTAGCAATTACCGGCATGGTATCTTTTCTTTGTGACATGGGTCGCTGCCCTATCACTTCCCCGGTGATAATAAAATCAAAGTCATTTTCTTTAATCCATTCTGTGGCCTTATGAACCATAAATATTTTACAATCCAGGCAAGGGTTCATATTGGCACCATAACCATGCTTTGGATTAATTAATACATCTTTATATTCTTCAATCACATCAATGATATGTAATTTAATGCCTAATTGCTCTGCTGACCATAAGGCATTATTTCTTTTCGGTTTAGCCTTATCCTTTTTTCTAATGGCATGGGTATGGCCTTCTACACAGAAACCAGTAAAAAAATTAATCCCCTCAACATGTATGCCTTGTTCTATTACTGTTCTGGCAGCCAACAATGAGTCCAGCCCCCCGGAAATCAATGCCACTGCTTTTCTTTGCTTACTCATAACTCTAAAATTTCAAATTTCACTATTTAAAGTGTAATTATACCTTGCTGCGTTAATTCAAAACCATTATTCATCTGTTAAAATTTATTTGTCCTATTTTTTAAGCTAGACTTGATCTATACTTCCTGCGGTCACGACTGCGGATTTCTAAGCACTGAATTTTTGCCGATAGCTGCGTTGCTGAAACAGGTGCGTAGCTTGCTATCAACAAAAACCAGCTGCTTATAAATTCCGCATCCATGACCGCGCAAAGTACAATCACTTTTCGCATCCAAACAAATCAGGAGATTCTAATGGAAAGAGAAGAAGCCATGACCTTCATGCTTAAATCACTAAAAATTCTGTTGCATAAAGAAGGCTCCGATTTATTTATTACCACTGGTTTTCCGCCTGCGATAAAAATTAAAGGCACAATGACCCCCATCTCACAGCAACCGCTATCAGCGAATGATTCACAGGCATTGACTCAGTGCATCATGAATGACAAACAACTCAAGGAGTTTGAAGCGACGCAAGAATGTAATTTTGCAATTTCACCTGCTAATCTTTGCCGATTTCGAGTCAATGCCTTTGTCCAGCAAGGTTGCCAAGGTCTGGTTCTACGCGTTATTCCTGATGAAATACCTAATTTTGAAAAACTGGGATTGCCTCATGTACTCAAAGATATTATTTCTCACAAAAATGGTTTGATTATCATGGTAGGAGGAACAGGGTCGGGTAAGTCAACATCTATGGCGGCAATGATTGACCACCGCAATGAACACAGTCACGGTCACATTATCACCATAGAAGACCCCATTGAATTTGTACATAAACATAAAAACTGTGTAATGACGCAAAGAGAAGTTGGGGTGGATACGAAAGGTTGGGGAATCGCCTTGCATAACTCACTGAGGCAAGCACCTGATGTGATTGTTTTAGGAGAAATCAGAGATGCTGAGATTATGAATTTTGGGATGGAGTTTGCCCAGACAGGTCATTTGGCCATGGCTACTCTCCATGCTAATAACGCTAACCAGGCGGTTGATCGTATTCTAGGTTTTTTCCCAATTGAAACTCATGGCAAATTAATGCAGGACATATCACTTAATTTACGCGCTATTATTTCACAGCGTTTGGTTAAAACTGTTAATGGGGGACGCTGTGCCGCCATTGAAATTTTAATTAATACACCATTAATAGCCGATTTAATTGCTAAAGGCGATATCAGTGGTATTAAACCGATTATGGCCAAATCACGTGAATTAGGTATGCAAACATTTGACCAGGCCTTACTGGATTTATATCAGTCAGGCCAAATAGGTTATGACGATGCCCTAAAAAATGCAGATTCTCGAAATGAATTGCGTTTACAGATTAAACTGGCCGGTGGTGGTGGTGACCTTGCAGGCAGTCTTTCTCTGGAAGAAAATGAGGATTGATAACCATTACCACCTTGCCTTAACTCTTAATATATTTAGTCAAAAACCATGGACTTAGCCCCTTATTTGAAATTATTATTAGACAAAAATGCTGACAGCCTTATTTTAAAAACTGATTCAGCACCTTGCTTGCGTCTACAAGCACAGGAAAAAGAGGTGGGAAAGACCAGGGTCACAGCTGAGTTTTTAGCGCAATTTATCGATAATTTACTGGATGATGCTCAAAAAAAAGAACTCGAAGAAAATGCCACACTTCGTGTAATTTATTCACCTTATGGCACCGTTTTTATTGTCCAGATTAAGCAAAATTTAAACGCCACATCAATCACTATTCGTCCAGATAAACGATCAGAAAAACCCAAGGCAACCACGCATACTATTGAGGTATTAGGTGAAACACCTGAATCTGAGCTGGATCTCATGCCTTATCTGATAGAAATGGTTAAACAAGATGGTTCTGATATATTTTTAACTGTTGGCTCACCCGTTAAAATAAAAATATCCGGTGTTGCTATCGAAATGGATAAATATCTACTAACACCCGAACTAACCCAGTCCGCTGCATTTGGCATTATGGACGAGCAACAGCAAGCCGAATTTCTAAAAACAAAAGATCTGGATTTTGCTATCAGTTTGCCTGATGACAGCGCACGTTTTCGGATCAATGCTTTTTATCAGCGTAAAACCATAGGACTGGTGTTGCGTTTAATCCCCTCTATTATTCCTAAGCCTGAAGATTTGGGACTACCCGAAATTTTACTGGAATTAATATTAGCAAAACGGGGTCTGTTGTTGATGGTAGGAGGCACCGGTTCAGGAAAATCGACCTCTCTGGCAGCCATGATCAATCATCGCAATGAAAATTCAGCTGGACATATTTTAACCATAGAAGACCCGGTAGAATTTTCTCATCCTAATTTACAATCAATAGTAAATCAGCGTGAAGTCGGTATAGACACCGCATCTTATGCGCGTGCGTTAAAAGCCTGTCTGCGGGAAGCTCCCGATGTTATTTTAATCGGAGAAATCAGAGACAGAGAAACGATGGGTGCCGCATTAGAATTAGCAAATACAGGACATCTATGCATATCAACCCTACATGCAAACAATGCCAATCAGGCCATGGAAAGGGTTATTAATATGTTCTCTCAAGTTGAACACAAGCAGTTATTTATGGATTTGGCCATAAACTTGAACGCTGTTATTTCTCAACGCTTGATTCCCACACTGAATGGCAAACGCTGCGCCGCTATTGAAGTATTGATTAATACCCCGCACATTTCCAATTTAATTCTAAAAGGTGCTTTAAATGAGATTAAAGAGGCCATGGTAAGTAGTGGCAGCAAAGGCATGAAAGTATTTGATGATGCTTTGTTTGATCTTTACAAAGCTAACAAAATCAGTATGGAAGAAACACTGAAAAATGCTGATTCTCGCAATGATCTGGAGGCCAAAATTAATTTTGGCTAGGGCGTATTTAGCAGGCTCGTGAGTACGACCCTTATTAAGGCGAAGTAAGCTTGAATACAAAAAAATTAACGTATATACCTGGATAAATGGCCACTGAAATATCATTTAGGCAATTTTATTATGTTACCCAAAATTCAGAAGTGGGGAAATAGCCAAGGAATCAGGATTCCTAAAAATCTCCTTGAAAACTCCCATATAAAAACAGGTGAAGAGTTCTAACTCATCTCTTATCATAACCTCTGCCAACTCTCAAGATGTAACAAAAAATAGCCTCGAAACTAAGAATCTCTCCCCTTTTGCACTACATTTCAGCTACTATCCTCGTCTTTTTTATTAGACCAGCAGCCCTTAAAACTCATATTTGTCTTGACTTTAGCCTGTTCTAAAGTAACATATTACGTTCGAACGCCATGAAATGTGGCACATTTATTATTCACTACAAAAAAGGCAAATACTCATGGGAGCGATCTTAGACGTAACAGAATTGTTAAAAGAACCATCAGGTATAGTTGGCGCATTAGTTATTATTGCTGTTGGCTATTTTTTCGTAAAATGGGTTTTCAAAGAGCCTGAAGACGAAGAATAAGCAATACCAATTGCAATTTTCTAAAGCCGTATCAGTTCAGCCTGATATGGCTTTTGTATAGTCCGTTAATTTCCTCTAAATAATTATCCTTAGCTTTCTCTTGTTTTAAATTTAGTAACAAAACAAGAACCTCCTGCTTACCAACTGGTTTCTGTTACACCTTTCCATTAAAATTAATTTTTTTCAATTTTAACAAGCAATCAGATTGTAAAACCCTGCAAAATAGCTATTAGAAATCAGCAATTATAGCACCAATATTCTTGATAAGAATTTCGCCATAAAATTCTGGAAACCTTTATTCTAAGAGGCTGTCCGAGAATAGTATCTTACTAAAAAAATGTATCACTATATTCACTCAAGAATTTTCCGTCTTTACTCTAGTAAAGCTCCCCGTTTCGGTATAGGTCTGTTTCGTTTTTTGTATGGCCTGGTCACACTGCAAGAAATCAGCTTCCTGCTTTATTTTAATCATTTGATTTTTGACCCCATCCCTTACATGGATGTTGAATTTCCGATGATCCCCTTTTTTCTTGGCTTATGGGCAGTAGTCGCATGCTTTATCTGCATCGGCTATCGTTGCCAGCTTTCAATCATTGCAAACTATATCTTCTGGATTGTTTTTGTAAGCTTCACCCCCATGCAACGCGATTTTGGTGGCGGTTTTGACAGCTTCATGATTGGCGCCAATTTTTTTATGATTTTCATGCCCCTTGATAAATCATTTGCTGTTGATCTTTTAAGAAAAAAACTGCAAACACCTTTTAAGCATTACTCCCAGCACCTGAAACCAGACGTTTCAATACTGGCTTACACGATCCCCGTCACTATTTGTCTGGGTTTTTTATATTTTGACTCTGCCATACATAAATTATTTGCCGAACATTGGCGAAACGGCTTAGGTGCCTGGTTACCGGCAACGATGCCTTATTATATTTCTCCGATAAATATGACGTGGCTACTGAACAATGAACTTTTACAGAAAACATTAGGTTATATTATTTTTGTTTTTCAGTTCGGCTTTGTTTTTTTGGTTCACAATGCGCGCTTACGGCCTTTTCTTTTTATCATAGGTGTGGCCTTACACATAGGGATTATTATCACCCTAAATATCTACCCCTTTGGCATAAGTATGCTTATTTTTTATTGTCTGGTAATGCCTTTTTCATGGTACAGAAGACTTGAGATTTTTATCACCGCTAAATCACCCACATTAACTGTATTTTATGACAAAGAATGTCCACTTTGTTGCCGTACTATTTTGACTCTAAACCATGTTGATATTTTTGAAACTATTGACTTCAAGGCTGCACAGACATACGCCACAGATCATCCTGCACTCGACAAAATAGAGCCTGAAACCTTGCTAAAAGACCTCTATGCCCTGGACGAAAATAATAATGTTTATGAAGGGGTAAATACATACGCCCAAATACTAATAAAAATGCGCTATACAATGTTGTTGGGTTATCTTTTAAAAGCGCCGGGGATTCATCAGTTAGCTTGCTATTACTATAGGAAAATTGCAGACTCTCGGATTCGGGTTTCTTGCGATAGCCACTGCATAGCAACCACTTCAGAAAACATCACAAGTATTTCACTCTATCAGCGCATTTTTGAAAGTGAGCCAGGCAGGCAAACAAAACAATCTATTCATAAGATAAGCAAAATATTACTGCTTTTATTTCTATTGCAAATCAACAGCAGTATTCATTACGGTCTATTTTATAGGCTTAATTTGTTAAAAAACCCAAGCCCAATAGTTAGCAATATCACCCGCATTAGTAATTCGATTATTTTATTTTCCACCAGTTTTCTGGGTATTACTCCCCATGCGCTTTATCTTCATGACCATTTTGAAGGATACCATCATTTGATTGCAATCACTTATAGAGATGCACATGGCAAAGAAAAATGGCTGCCGCTGGTTTCACCCGAAGGCCGCATGGAATCACCCAACTGGGGTCGAGTACATTCAATGTGGGCTAATATTGCAGTTACACCCCATATTGATCATCAGCGCCTATCAAAATTTATTATGAAAACCAGCGCATTTTGGGGAATAAAATCGGGGCTTGATTTAGATACGACAACTTTTATCATTAAGCTAAAAAAAATCAACTCACCCTCTCATTGGATTGAAGACTTGCTTAAATCTAATCTATCAGGGTCTTGGCAAAATATAGGAAGTGCAAAATGGCATGGGAAATCTTTAAATTTAAGCCTTCCTGAAAATATAAACCTACTTTAAGTAAGATTATTATTGCATTTCCAAAATGATCATGATATGAATTACCTTACATTAAGCAAGGACTTAAGACCGTACTTTTTTTGTGTAAAATAATAACTAAAAACCTTTTGGAGAAAATAATGAAAAAAATCGTATCTTTAGTCGCTATGGCAATAATGATTGTTGGACTAACAGCTTGTATTGACCAACAAGACGGAGGCATGCAAAAACTTTCTAGCCCTGTATCATCTATTCAGTTGTAAGTTTTTCCACTTCAAATGGCGACCTTTTCTAAAGCATAAAATACTATGCTTTAGAATTGGATTCCTTGAAAAATATTGGATATTCAGAGTAAAAAAATATTATCTTTTCTAGCGATGGCAGTAGATATTTTTGAACTAATAGCTTGTATTGACAAGCAAGACGGTAGCATGTAAAAACTCTCTGCCCCAGTTTTCCAATCCAGTCAGTAATTTTTTCTACTTTTAGGGCTTCCTTTTCTTGACGGGTACCCATTTCTTGGGTATAACTAGTTGCGTGCTTTTGCTAAGTACATATAATTATAAAAAATCCCTTTAGGAGGAAAAAATGAAAAAAGTATTATCTTTAGTAGCTATGGCTTTAATGATTGTTGGTTTAACTGGCTGTATGGATGATCCAGATGGTTCACAACAAAAAATTTCTAGCCCAGTTTCATCAATTCAGCTATAAGTTTTGTTTTTTGAAAAACTCCCTTTTTCTTAAGGGAGTTTTTCTTTAAGCAGATATCCTCCATCCCCTAAAAACCCCACCGCTTCATAAACTCTAGCAATTCACTTCAATAATATGTTGCGTATCTTGGCATATTATAAGGTTTAAAATTATTCCGACAAAGCGCTTTCATGGGCAGACCCTTTCCAAGGAGCTGATCAAAATAAATCTACGAAACATATGTTTTGGAAGGACGTATAGCGGCTAAATCCCATTAACCTAGAAAAATCAGTTGATCACGGATTTTGTGGAAAATCTGGGCGAAAAAGACAAAGAATGGCTCGAAGATAATGGCCATAGTCCTTATTGAGAGTTATTCTGCAGGGTTTTTCGTCCAGATTTATTCACAAAACCGTGAAGCGAAAACCACTCACCGAATGGGTGAGCAATAAAAAACTGAGTAATACAGACTTTACTATGGCTTATACACAAGTGTAAGCGGTCAACTGATTTATCTAGGATTAACCTTACCTTTAAATACAGAAGTCTAAAAAACCTCAAGTTTTGAAAAAAGAGCTGGCCTATAAGCCGGGTTCTGTCGAGAACAGTCATTCATCTAGGCCGTAAGTCGCCTTACGGCTCAAGCAATCTACCCAGGTACCGTGCGGGTCACACGTCAGCACCTCTATTTGATCTTGCTCCAGGTGGGGTTTACCCTGCCATTGCTGTTACCAGCAACGCGGTGCGCTCTTACCACACCTTTTCACCCTTACCCGGCACCTAAATAACAAGTTATTTAGGTGCCGGGCGGTTTGTTTTCTGTGGCACTTTCCGTAGGTTTACACCTCCCAGGCGTTACCTGGCACCTTACCCATTGGAGCCCGGACTTTCCTCCATTTTATCTCTCAATAAAACAGCGACTGTTCAGCCAACTCTTGAGCTAATTATACCGTAATCATATGAATAATTCATTTTAGTTAATGAAAGTAAAAAACAAAGTCTATACTAGATAAACACAACAACAAAACAGGATGACTCAATGTCTACTAACAATACGCAAAATGATGGCTGGAGTATAAACAATGCTTTACACTACGACCATATTGATGAAACTATTTTTATTGGATTAATTGCTGCCAGTTTTGTGGGTGAACTGGTGATGAGCGCATCTTTACTCTTTGGTTTCTTTTACTGGTTAGCCATTACCCCTGTTTTTTTTATTGCTTCCATTTTAAGTGAAAAAGCAAAAAGCAAGCGAACAGGTCGTGAAACTAAAAATCTTATAAGATATGAGTTGTTTTTTTGGGGTAGCGCATTTGTAGCTGTTATCCTGGTTTTTTTTCTGTGGGATATGGAACGAATCGACCCTTCTGAAGCCAGTATCATCATTCATATTATCCTGGCTCATACTATGTTTGTAAGCGGCATCGTTTTAGGCTTGCGCTTTTACTTAATCGGCCTGCTTCTTTTTGCCACTGCCGCGCTTAATATTACTACAGAATTTGGCGTAGGTTTTAGTCTTGATTTTGTTGTTGCTGTTCTTGTCACCTGGCTAGGTTTAAAAGTGAAACACCAGTTTATTTTACCTATTCTAAAAAGAGAAAGTGATTTCACCAAGGACAAGAAGGAATACCCAGGTAAAGAGCGCAGGTCAATTTAAGTCGGTTATAAAGTTCCTTTATACCCAGAAGTAATTGGATATCGACGATCTCTGCCAAATGCTCTTGGGGTGATTCTGATACCGGGAGGGGCTTGTCTGCGTTTATACTCATTTCTATCCACTAATGAAATAGCTCTGTTAATATCGCTCAATTGATAACCAGCGGCCTCTATCTCTTGTGCTGATTTATCCTGCTCTACATACATTTCCAGTATAGGATCTAAAATTGCATACGCAGGCAAGGAGTCTTCATCAATCTGATCAGGCGCTAATTCTGCCGAGGGCGGTCTTGTTATCACTCTTTGTGGAATAACCGCTGAAATGGTATTTCGATATTCAGCCAACTGATAAACCAGTAATTTAGGCACGTCTTTAATAGGGGCAAAACCGCCAGCCATATCGCCATACAAAGTCGCATAGCCTACGCTCATTTCACTTTTATTACCTGTAGTCAGTAGTAATTTTCCCTGTTTATTAGATATTGCCATTAATAACACGCCTCGACAACGTGCCTGTATGTTCTCTTCTGTGGTATCTTTTTTAGAGTCGGCAAACACATCGCTTAACATTTCAGTAAATGCACTGACCGCAGGTTCTATTGCAATAATATGATATTTAACAGCTAAGGCTTCAGCTTCCAGTACGGCATCTTCATTACTCATATTCTGAGTATATTGAGAAGGCATTAACACCGCTTCAACATGTTCGGCTCCTAGAGCATCTACTGCAATAGCTAAAACCAGTGCTGAATCTATACCACCAGACAAGCCTAGCAAAGCACCCTGAAAGCCATTTTTATGCACATAATCTCTAACACCTAAAACCAGCGCCTTATATTCGCTGGAAATGACACTGTATAGTGCTGCACAAGTATTGGGTACAAATGTATTGTTAGCAAATTCAACAACAGAAACTTGTTCTTCAAATTCTTCTGCCCTAAAAACAACCTTTCCTTGCTCATTAACCACAAAAGATGCACCATCAAAAATCAGTTCATCTTGTCCACCCACGCTATTAACATAAACCAAAGCAACTCCTGTTTCCTTAGCTTGCTGACAAACAATAGCCTCGCGCTGATGAATTTTTCCGGCATAAAAAGGAGAAGCATTTAAGGTGATTATTAGTTCTACACCCTGCCGCTTGTTTTTTTCGATCAGACCTTTTTGCCATATATCTTCACAAATAGTTATTCCAATAGTGGTATTTTTCACTGAAAAGATACAAACTTGATTGCCAGATTGAAAATAGCGTTGCTCATCAAACACCCCAAAATTTGGTAATGCATTTTTTTTGTATCGTTTGAATATTTTTCCAGCTCTTAAAACCGCTGCACTATTGTATAAGTGCGACCCAAGCTGCTCAGGAAAACCCAAAACAATGTCTATTCCCTGGACAGCTTGAGCGATCGCTAACACAGACTGCTTTGCATGTTTTATAAAATCAGGACGCAGTAATAGATCCTCCGGGGGGTAGCCAGTAACACTCAATTCAGGAAAAATAATAATATCTGCTGCCAGTTGATCGCGTGCATATTGAGCTGTTTCAATGATCTTGCTTTGATTGGCACTAATGGCACCCACTAGAAAATTTATTTGTGCCAGGGCTATTTTTAACATTATTTCTTTCTTTCCTTTCTTATCGTTTCATACGCTTTTCTTATTTTTTGTGTCTTCTCTTTGGCAATTGTCATCATTTCCTCCGGCAAACCTTTTGCTACTAATTTGTCAGGATGATGTTGATTCATCAGCCTTCGATAAGCCTTTTTAACTTCAGCTTCTGTTGCTGAGGGGGATACCCCTAAAACAGCATAAGCATCATCCAGCTTATTGACTGCCGAATGTTGCTGATAATGACCGTGAAAACGCTGTTGCGCCTGAAACTGTATTTTTATCCGTTCATATTCAAATCGTGAAATACCCAAATGACCACAAATGGTATGCAATACACTTTCTTCGGCATGATCCAGCACACCATCAGCAAATGCAGCCTGAATCTGGATTTCCAGAAACATTCGGGTCAAATTTGTTCGTCTATGACATTCTTTACGAAATTGGTGCAAAACGTCCTTAATAGGAAAATTTTCTGCCTTACCCTGCTGAAATAAATTAATGGCTGTTTTTCGCATTTCTTCTGACAAACCCAGCTCATCCATAATTTTCTTTGCCAGATTAATTTCAGCCGTAGTTACTTCTCCATCAGCTTTAGCTATATGCCCCATAACCGAAAATGTAGCGGTAAAAAATGCCATTTGTACACGTTGCTGATCGCCTGGATTCAACTGCTCATCCATTTCGATGCCAGTTAAACCGGCATCAAACTGATGGCCCACAGAAGCGCCTAAAATAGCCCCCAAAGGCCCACCCATTAAAAACCCAAAGGCACCACCAACAACTTTACCCATCCAGCTCATGCTATTTTCATCCTATCTATAAATGTCAGTTTTTTATTTGTAACTACTCAGCTTACCCTTAATTTTGTCCAATAGCAGCGTTGAAAGTGCTCATTTACACTTGTAAACTGCGCGCTTTCGCCTTGCTCTTGAACAAAATCAAGGGCAATCTGAGCAATTACAGATTACGCTAAGTAGTTACTTTTATTTTAACATTTTTAAAATTTTGCTTTTCATCTAACACTTACAATGAAGTTGTATTTACTTTTAATGTTAAAATAATAGCAGTTACTGGCTCTGACCGGAACCAGCCACTTTATTGCAAATTAAATTTTCAACAGCTTATGAATGCACCTGATGCACTTTTTGAATCATCACTATCCAGTTTAACATTACTCTCTCGGGGTAAGGTTCGTGATATTTATGAAATAGACGACAATCATTTGCTCATTGTTACCACAGATAGATTATCTGCTTTTGATGTAGTCCTACCCGACCCTATTCCAGGGAAAGGCCGTGTTTTGACCAGTGTATCCAATTTCTGGTTTGATAAAATGCAATATTTAGTCCCCAACCATTTAGCTGCATTTACTTTAGAAGATATTCTTCCTGATCTTGAAGAACGATCTCAAATAGAGGGTCGTGTAATTATTGTTAAACGCTTAACGCCACTGCCTGTTGAAGCCATTGTAAGAGGCTATCTTATCGGTTCCGGGTGGAAAGATTACCAGCAATCAGGTGCTGTTTGCGGCATAGCCTTGCCAAAGGGCTTACAACAGGCTCAGCAATTACCTGAAGCGATTTATACACCCTCCTCTAAAGCAGCCGCTGGCGATCATGATGAAAACATTACTTTTGCTCAAACCATTCCTTTATTGGGTGAAACTATAGCCCAGAAAATAAAACAAATCAGTATTAATCTCTATACTAAAGCCGCTGAATTCGCTCAACAAAGAGGTATTATTATTGCAGACACCAAATTTGAATTTGGCCTGGATAATGAAGGAAAGCTGTATTTAATTGACGAAGCGTTAACGCCGGATTCATCAAGGTTCTGGCCTGTAGAAGACTATCAAATAGGGATAAGTCCTCCCAGTTTTGACAAACAATATATCCGGGATTATCTGGAAACACTAGACTGGGATAAAACAGCACCTGGCCCATCTTTACCCCAAGAAGTGACCGAAGTATGTGCCGCTAAATATGCAGAGGCTGAGCGTATACTGCTTCGCTCTTAGAACCTGTTCAAGATCTACTGCGCCACTGCCAGTCGCGCTTGGGCGGTGCTCGAAATCCTCATTTACTTCGTGTAAACTCCGGTTTCTGCGCTCCGTCCGCACACAACTGGCAGTGGCTCGTAACGATCTTGAACAGGTTCTTAGGAATAAAGATTTAGTGAGAGGTCAAGCCTGTACTTTACATCTTTCACTCACTGGAATTATCAACCTTGCTCGGCCGCACATCCCATAGGTTTTGCTTTATACCGATTGCTTTTTTCATGTCCTCTTCTGCGGCGGTGACCGTTTTGACCGGGCCGGTCAATTTCAGAAAGTAGTTTCCTTTGGGCGTATTCACGGTAATGGCTAACATCTGATAACCCGGCGCCGGTTTGCTCTGGCGGGAAAAAGGCGGTCCAAACGGTTTGTTGTACGTGCCAGTGATGTTGACCAGATTGTATTGGCCATTGGCCGAATCCCCCTGATCCTTTTTCACGTCACGACCTTTTTCCACAAACTGGCCGACCCATCGTTGAATGTTGGCATCCACCGTACCGCCCTGTTGAGGGCCGAAATAGAAAATGATCAGTTCCCCGGCTTCTTCCGGCTTGGCGTCAGGGCCTGGAACGATGAACTGAGCCACCCGCATCGCTGACCTTACCTTTTCCTGCACCCACGCGTCGGGTACGTTCAGAGTCAGCGCCCCGACCTTGACTTCCTTGGCCAGTGCCAAGGCTGTGACCATGAAAAGCGCGGTGATGAGTATGACATGTTTCATGTGAGCCTCCGGGTTTCAACTTTTTTCTTTTTGCAACACTGCCCACCACCAAGGTGAAGAGCTTCAGACTTGGACTACAGGCGCTAAGAACCTGTTCAAGATCTACTGCGCCACTGCTATTTGTGCTTGGGCGGTGCTCGAAATCCTCATTTACTCCGTGTAAACTCCGGTTTCTGTGCTCCGTCCGCGCGCAACTAACAGCGGCTCGTAACGATCTTGAACAGGTTCTAACGCCTAAATCAGCATCTGGCGAAGATACGCTAGCGAACTCACCAAGCACAATGAAATTGATAATAACACAAGACTTTAAAAAACAATGGAAAAAAACAATGAGGGGCAGCCTCGATAGAAATTAATACAATAATAATCAATTATTTATGACTCTTTATTTTTACATCAAGTCCGACACTATTGGTTGAGTGCCACCCATGATCCTAGATAAATCAGTTGACCGCTTACACTTGTGCATAAGCCATAGTAGAGTCTGTATTACTCAGTTTTTTATTGCTCATCCATTCGGTGAGTGGTTTTCGCTTCACGGTTTTGTGAATAAATCTGGACGAAGAATCCTGCAGAATAGCTCTCAATAAGGACTA
>CAZDMC010000003.1:0-20373 GCA_964506335.1 uncultured Methylomarinum sp.
TAAACCATCTAATTCTAGCTGATGTAGTGGAAATAATCTGTTAAAAACTAGCATTATTTTTTCCAAATAGCTATATTGTTTATTGTCTCTTTCGCTTTTTATCTAAAATGAAGCATCCTGAGTTCCCCGTCACTGACAAGCTTATCTATCTTAACCATGCGGCGGTTGCCCCCTGGCCGCTAAGAACAGCTCATGCTGTTAAGGCTTTTGCAGAGCAGAACAGTACTTTTGGCTCACATTATTATCTGCACTGGTTAAAAAAAGAGAGGGAATTACGACAACAATTAGCCCGTTTACTCAATGCACCTTCCGTTAATGATATTGCCCTGGTTAAAAATACCTCAGAGGCTATTTCTTTTGTTGCCTATGGCTTAATATGGCATAAAGGCGATAACATTGTCAGCAGTCAGGAAGAATTTCCATCCAATCGTATCCCCTGGCAATCACTATCCGATCAGGGCGTTGAGTTCAGGGAAGCTGATTTATTATCAAAACCTTCTGCTGAAGAGGCCTTGTTTGCCTTAGTTGATTTAAATACCCGGTTATTAACCATTAGTTCTATTCAATTTGCTTCTGGTCTGCGCCTGGATTTAGAAAAAATCGGGCAATTTTGTAAAGATAACAATATTTTATTTTGCATAGATGCCATACAAAGTCTGGGGGCTGTTGAGTTTGATGTGCAAGCCTATCAGGCTGATTTTGTGATGGCGGATGGTCATAAATGGATGTTTGGTCCCGAAGGTCTGGGTGTTTTTTATAGCAACCCCGATTCCCGTTCAAAACTGAAATTAACCCAATATGGCTGGCATATGATGGCGAATACCCATAATTATGAAAATAAAGCCTGGCAGATTCACCCGACTGCGCAGCGTTTTGAATGTGGTAGTCCCAATATGCTCGGCATTCATGCCTGGTCTGCCAGTCTTTCCCTGTTACTGGACATTGGCATGGCTAAAATTGAAGCGGCTGTACTTGAGAATGCGATATATTTAATGGATCTCATTTCTTCTCATAGTCAACTGTGTTTATTAAATAAGCGGGATGCGGCTCTCAAATCTGGTATTGTGCTTTTTAAACATAACAGCATTGAAAATAGCCAACTCTATAAACATTTACAAGACAATAATGTAGTTTGTGCTTTACGAGGGAGCGGTATTCGCTTTTCTCCCCATTTTTATCATGCTAAAGACGAACTGGATCGTGCTATTGAGATTATAAATTTAATTTAATAATGCCTGAAAAAATCGCCCATAAAGCCGTACTAATTTATCCGGAGTTTGATACTCAAAATACCTTTTGGAGTTATGCCAGTAGCTTGAAAATGTATGCGCCACTGGGTGAGTTTGGCTTGCCAAAACGACTGTTGCCACCATTAGGTCTGATGGGTTTATTTAACCATTTAAAACCTTATTATAAGGAAATCAGTCTGATCGACAAAAATGTCAATCCCGGTTTATTGCAAGACCTGGCTGGCGATGCTGAGCATGTTTTTATGGGTGGAATGCTAGCTCAGGAACAAAGTCTGATAAAACTGGCTGTGGAATTAAAAAAAATGGGTAAATTGGTCATTGTCGGTGGCACGGCAATAACTCAGGATTCACCCTTAATGAATATTGCAGATCATTTGCTGGAAAATGAAGTCGAAGGGATTATTGATGACTTTTTGCAGGCATTACGACAAGGAACTGCCAAAAAATATTATAAAGGCGGCGTGGTAAACGCAGATTGTTTTTTTCAACCAGATTATGCCGCGATTAATATGCAAAATTATGTGCATATGGCGGTACAAATTAGCCGAGGTTGTCCAGAAAGTTGTGAATTCTGTGATATTCCCTCGCGTTTTGGTAAAGCATACCGGGTTACACCTTGGCAAAAAACCGAACAGTCGTTCCGGCAAATGAAAGATTTAGGCTGGAGGGGGCAGGTGTTCGTGGTGGATGATAATTTTATCGGTCATCCAAAAAAGGCATTGGAAGTACTTAAAAATCTTTACAGCATAGGCGAGAATATTGCTTATCATCATCCAAAATATACCGAACTAACCTTGCGGCTGGCGGATGATTCGCCAATTATGGCCGAATTAAGACAGTGGTTTCATAAATGTAATTTTGTTAATGGATTTTATGGGGTAGAAACACCCAATAAGGCCTCTTTACTGGAAACTAAAAAACGGCAGAATCTAAGAGGTAAAAAAACGCTGCTTGAAAAATTAAGTTTTATTTCAAAACAGACCGGTGCCGGTGTGATGATGGGAATGATTTATGGATTTGATCACGATACCAATGAATCTATTGAAGAATTTATTGATTTTGTTAATGCCAGTAATGCTCCTATTGTGATGGCAGGGCTGTTAAATGCATTGCCTTATACCGGTTTAATGAGCCGCATGGAAAAAGACGGTCGATTGCTTAAAGCCAGCAGTGGTAATAATTCAGATGGCATTATTAACTTTATTCCCTACCACTTTTCAGTAGAGCGAGCCGAGCAGAATTATTTGTTGATTCTTGATGGTATTTATCAGCCAAAAGCTTATTTTGATCGAGTCATGCGACATCTGCAATTGATTGATCCTGATTTGCAAAGTCAGTATCGGGCTGGCAATGAAAAACTGATTTATTTAATTAAAATTCTAAGCCGAAAAAATGCCTTGAGTTTTTGGCGCTATTTACCTAAAGCCTTATCCATTGCAAAAAGCCGATGTCGATTAAATACACCCGGTTTTGCTGCATTACTGGCAGAGTATTTTTCTCTCTGTGCGCAATATACGCATTTTAATAATCAAATAAAAGTGCAGCGGCAGATTATTTCGCAGCGGCATTATGAAAAGTGGCAGCGCTTTGCATGGCAACAAAAAGTATCTGCGACAAAAGTTGATCAGGGCGCTTAAAAGGAAGTATCCAGAGGTGTTTCTACCAGCCTTGGCCATGCATTAAGGATTGCTTTAACGGCTGTTGCCAGGGGAATAGCAAAAAAAACCCCCCAAAAACCCCATAGCCCACCAAAAAACAAAATAGCAACAATAATCGCTATAGGGTGTAAATTAACAGCTTCAGAAAATAATAAGGGGATCAAAACAACGCCATCTATGGCCTGAATAATAGAATAGGCGATAGCAACATACATAAATTCATCTGCAGTAAACCCCCATTGCATAACAGCAACGCCCAGAACAGGGAAAGTAACCAGGGTTGCGCCTACATAAGGGATAACAACAGACAATCCCATTAATACAGAAAGCAGTACAGCATAATTCAAGTCTAAAAAAGAGTAGGTGATATAGCTGGCAGAAGCAAGAATCAAAACTTCCGCAAACTTCCCTCTGACATAATTTGCAATTTGAATATCCACTTCTTTCCAGACTTTAATAGTCAGGCTACGATCTCGGGGTAAGAATTGAACAAACCAGGAAATCAGTGTGTTCTTGTCTTTTAAGAAGAAAAATACCATCATCGGCACAAGAAATAAATACACAATGGCCGCAACTAGACCTACAAATGAGTCAGCAGAGTTTGAAAGCAAATCTTGACCAAAATTTAACAATTCAATTTGAATGGAACTCATAATTTCGCCAATATTATCTTCAGTAATATATTGCGGATGCAACGTGGGTAAACGCATAATTTCTGTTTGCGCTGTTTTAACAATTTCGGGGATTTTTTGTACTAATTGCACAGCCTGGCTGGAAATCATAGGCATTAATACAAATAGAAAAAGACCCAGACAGGTCAGGAATCCGGAGAAAACCAGGTAGACAGCGGCAAGACGAGGGAGTTTGTTTTCCAGTTTTTCAACTATGCCTAATAAAAGATAGGCAAGTACAATAGATGCAAAAACAGGCATTAAAATGCCGGATAATGCATAAATTAGAATAAAGCCGATGATTAGAATTAATGCTAATGCAACTGCTTGAGAATTGGGTAATATGCGCCTGACCCGGTTTTTGAAATAACGAAAATTTGAATTATCGATTTGTGAGTTCATTATCAGGATTGTTATTGTTTACAGTGATTTTACATCAATAACGATCCTGCTGTTTTAAAAAAATGCAGGCTAAAGCTGGGTTGGCCTGCATTTTTTTGAGCTGAATAGAATTAATAGAAGTGTTCTTAATTTAAAATCTGAAATAAATACCTGATGACAAAAAGGTGTTTGCTCTAGAAAAATGGCGATTTTTTCCATAATAGTTATGGTTATTGCGACTAGAATAGCCATGATTGCCATAAGCTGAGTAGCTACGCTTGTTGCGCTTATTATAGTAACCCTTATTGTGACTAGAATACCGCTGATGATTATGACGATCCCTACGAGCATAACGATCATTATGTTTTAAATGATGTATCTGGTCACTGTAATGATCAAGGTGCCTCAAAATACTTCTTTTATTTGAATGGCTTAGGCGATTATGATGCTTAAAGTGTTTGATTTCTTTGGCTAGATGCCTTCTTTCACGCTTTAATTGTTTTATCTCCCTGCGTGTTAATTGACCTCTTTCAATAGCATGATCTATATAGGCATGCTGATCGTGCTGGCGGCTTTTTATATCTTGCCAAAAATAGCCGTTATTATGCCCGGAATGATTGTTATGCCTATTATGATTCCAGCTTCGAGCCTGACTTAGACCAGAAAAAGACAGTAATATTAGGGTTAAAGTTAACATTTTCATAACTGACTCCTGTTTTTTAGCGTTGTTTTGTTAATGTTGGGTTTAGAATAAAGAATTCACCATGAATATTAACTGAACGGCGTTTAATTATTTATTTTTTCTTAGCTCTGAATTTAATTTTCTGGAGTTATTCAATGCGATAGAAATTTTGAACAAAAATCAAAATTGCAAATAGTTGACTATTTGAGCGATAATAAACGGTTAATTTTACAAAAGATAGAATATAAGTTTTATATATTCTGGGGTAGATAATGAAAAAAACAATGTACGAAAAGATCTGGGATAGCCGCCTTGTGGTAGAAGCACCGGGTCAGGCTCCTTTGATTTATGTAGACCGTCACTTAATGCACGAAGTGACAAGCCCTCAGGCATTTGAAGGTTTAAGAGTGGCTAACCGTAAAGTACGCAATCCGCATAGTATTTTGGCAACGATGGATCATTGTGTACCGACCAAAAACAGAGATCTTCCTATTGCAGATCTTATTGCCAAAAAGCAAATTGAGACCATGGCTGATAACTGCAAAAGCAATGGTTTAAACCTTTATGATATGAAGAATCCTAATAACGGGGTTATTCATGTGGTGGTGCCTGAGCATGGCTTTGTACATCCTGGCATGGTGGTTGTTTGTGGTGATAGTCATACAGCAACACATGGTGCCTTTGGTGCATTAGCTTTTGGCATTGGTACCTCAGAAGTAGAGCATGTGATGGCAACACAAACTTTGCCGCAGCAAAAATCAAAAACCATGCTGATTCAAATAGAAGGTGAGCTATCGAAATATGCTTCTGCGAAAGATATTGCCTTGGCAATTACTGGCAAAATTGGAACCGCAGGAGGTACAGGACATGTGATTGAATATGCAGGTAATGCGATAACAAAACTTTCAATGGAAGGTCGTATGACGCTGTGTAATATGGCGATTGAAGCAGGTGCAAGAGCAGGTCTGGTGGCACCGGATCAAAAAACTTACGATTATCTTAAAGGTCTTGAATTTGCACCATCAGGTGATAACTGGGATAAAGCCCTGGCTTATTGGCAAAGTTTAGTGACGGATGAAGACGCAAAATACGATACCGTGGTGACTTTGAATGCCGCTGATATTGAGCCACAAGTTACCTGGGGAACCTCGCCTGAACAAGTGACCGGAGTAACAGGTAGTGTGCCTGCACCGGAAGATTTTGATGATGAAATTAAAAGTGAAGCCTGTGCTAATGCTTTGAAATATATGGGGCTAAAAGCCAATACTAAAATCACAGATATTCCTGTTGATTTGATCTTTATTGGCTCATGCACTAATGGTCGTATTGAAGATTTCCGTATTGCGGCTGAAGTAACTAAAGGTACTCATGTTGCTGATAATGTAACCGCTATTGCGGTTCCGGGTTCGTATCATGTTAAAGAGCAAGCCGAGCAAGAAGGACTGGATAAGGTTTTTATTGATGCCGGTTGGGAATGGCGTGACCCCGGCTGTTCAATGTGCCTGGCCATGAATGGCGATGAATTGACTGTCGGCCAGCGTAGTGCTTCTACTTCAAATCGCAATTTTGAAGGTCGACAAGGTAAAGGCGGACGTACCCATCTAGTCTCTCCTGCAATGGCGGCAGCGGCAGCTTCTGCTGGTCATTTTGTTGATATTCGCAATCTTTAGGAGTACTGGAAAAATTATGCAACCATATATAAAACATGAAAGTATTGCTGCATTAATGAAGCGTAGTAATGTGGACACTGATCAGATTATTCCCAAGCAATTCCTGAAAAAAGTGGAGCGTACCGGTTTTGGAAAGCATTTATTCCATGACTGGCGTTTTAATGATGATGGCAGTGATAATGCCGAATTTGAATTAAATAAACCGGTATTTGCCGGTGCAAAAATATTAGTGGTTGGCGATAACTTTGGCTGTGGTTCATCCAGAGAACATGCGCCCTGGGCTATTGCCGACTATGGTTTTAATACCATAATATCCAGCAGCTATGCCGATATATTTTATAATAACTGTTTTAAAAACAGTATTTTGCCGATTAAAGTGGATAAGCAGAAATTGCATGACTTAATGGATGAAGTGGTTGCCAATGAAGGTGTATCTTTTATTGTTGACTTAGAAAATCGGCAGTTAATCACGCCGGCTGACAATGGATTCACTTTTGATATTGATCCTTTTCGTAAAGAAAATCTGTTGAAAGGTCTTGATGATATTGGTTTAACCCTAAAACATACCGATAAGATTGAGCAATACGAAGAAAAACATAAACAAGCTTATCCCTGGCTTTGGAGTTAAGCGACAAATAAATAAGTTATTCAAGAAAATAAACATGTCTACACAACCCAGACATATCCAGTTAATGGACACCACGTTGCGCGATGGAGAACAGACGCAAGGCGTGTCTTTTGCCCCCGATGAAAAGGTCAGCATTGCCAAAGCATTGCTGCAATCATTACGAGTTGATCGCATTGAGGTGGCTTCTGCACGCGTATCAGAAGGCGAAAAACAAGCAGTTTCGCGGATTAATCAATGGGCCAGATCAGAAGGTTTTGATGGCTGTGTTGAAGTCTTGGGTTTTGTCGATCATACTCGTAGTGTGGACTGGATATTGGAAGCAGGGGGCAGTGTTATCAACCTGTTAAGCAAAGGCAGTGAAAAACATTGCCGGGATCAACTGGGGAAAACACGGGAACAGCATGTAGTAGACATTTTAAAGACGGTAAATTATGCCTTGAGCAAAGGTTTGACAGTTAATATTTATCTGGAAGACTGGTCCAATGGCTATCATGATAATCGCGATTATGTTTTTGCTTTAATGGATAGTTTACAGCGCTCAGGTATTAGCCATTTTATGTTACCTGATACTTTAGGTGTGTTATCGCCCGAGGAAGTATTTGATAGCCTGAGTGATATGTGTAGCCGTTATCCAGAGGTTCAGTTTGATTTTCATCCGCACAATGATTATGGTTTGGCCACAGCCAATGTGATGGCGGCGGTTCGTGCCGGAATAAATTCAATTCACTGTACTATTAATTGTCTGGGAGAACGCGCCGGAAACGCCTCTTTAGCACAAGTTGTGGTGGTGCTGGGTGATAAGATGAAGATGAATTTATCCATTGATGAAAGTCATCTGGTGCGTGCCAGTAATTTAGTAGAAAATTTTTCTGGAAAACGTGTTGCCGCTAATGCACCCATTGTCGGTGCCGATGTATTTACCCAGACAGCGGGGATTCATGCTGATGGCGACCAAAAAGGTGATTTGTATAAAAGTGTTTTATTTCCTGAGCGCTTTTCACGTAGTCACAGTTATGCCTTGGGTAAAATGAGTGGCAAAGCTTCTTTGAAAAAAAACCTGGAATTACTGGAGCTGGAATTATCGGAAGAAAACCAGAAAAAGGTGTTAGAACGCATTGTGAAACTGGGTGATTCAAAGCAGACTATTACTACTGATGATTTACCTTTTATTATTGCAGATGTGCTGGAAAGTAAAAGTTACCAGCATATCAAATTACTGAATTGTTCAATTACCAGTGGACTGGATCTGGAAGCAACTGTGAGTATCCGGGTTGATGTTAAAGGCGAAATTCATCTGGCTTCGGGCTCTGGTAATGGCGGATTTGATGCCTTTATTGATGCGGTCAATAAAGTATTGAAGTTACATAATTACAGTCTGCCAGCTTTAGTCGATTATGAAGTGAGAATACCCAAGGGAGGCCATACCAGTGCCTTGACAGAATGTGTTATTACCTGGGATTGTGGCAATAGAACCCGTAAAACGCGGGGTGTTCATTCTAATCAGGTGTTTTCATCGGTATTGGCAGCACTTAGAATCATTAATATTCAACTGCAAGAACAAACTCAGCGAAAACCTGTTAGAGCATAATTTCTAAAGTATGGAACGTATCTCAGATAAATTACTGGAAGTTAAAAATTTAAGCTGTATTCGAGATGATCGTGTTTTATTTGAAGGGCTGAATTTTTGCTTAAAAAACAATCAGGTTTTATTGCTGGAAGGTAAAAATGGTAGTGGTAAAACCTCGTTATTACGAATTATTTGTGGATTTAGAGAACAGGATGAAGGCAAAATACGCTGGAATAATACAGCAGTAAAAGGCAGCGAATTTTATGCGGAGATGGCTTATGTAGGCCACCTTGATGGCGTAAAAAAAGAATTAACCGTTAAAGAAAACTTAAAAATGTCATTGGCTTTGTGTCAGGCAGGTCAATATTCGATAGCACAGGCTTTGGAAAAGGTAAAACTGACAGGGTATGATAATTCGCTGGTTCAATCGCTTTCAGCTGGACAGAAGCGGCGTTTATCATTAGCACGTTTATTGATCACTAAAAAAAGTTTATGGGTACTGGATGAGCCATTTACTTCTATTGATAAAGAAGGCATAAAACTGATTGAATCATTAATGCATGAACATATTGGTTATGGCGGACTGATTATTTTAACTTCACATCATGATCTGGATTTAGCTGAGGCCAATGTACAGAAAATAAATTTATCACCATGTCATTAACGACGGCTTTTTTTGCCGTTATTCGGCGTGATTTGATTTTGGCATTCCGCAGGCGAGCTGAAATAGCCAATCCGGTTTTTTTCTTTATTCTGGTCGTGACTTTATTTCCTTTGGGGGTAGGTGCTAACCCAAAGTTATTACAGGCAATTGCCCCAGGTATAATCTGGGTCTCGGCATTATTAGCAGTGATGCTTTCACTGGACAGCTTGTTTCGTTCGGATTTTGATGATGGCTCACTGGAACAAATGCTATTAAGTTCACATCCATTAACCGTTTTGGTATTTGCAAAAATTGTGGCACACTGGCTAGTTACTGGTTTGCCACTTTTAATGGTTGCACCCTTGTTAGCTATTTTTTTAGGTTTGCCAGAGCAGGCATTAGGAACTTTACTAATAACGCTGGTCTTAGCTACGCCAGTTTTAAGTTTGATTGGTTCTATTGGTGTTTCCTTAACTATTGGTTTGCGTCGAGGAGGAATGATTTTATCTTTACTTGTTTTGCCACTTTATGTTCCGGTTTTAATATTTGCCAGTAATGCAGTTGAAATGGCCGGCAATGGTTTGGCTGTTGATCCACAAATTAATATTTTGATTGCTATTTTTTTTATGTCTGTTGTTTTAGCGCCTTTACCAGCAGCAGCAGCTATAAAGATGAGTATTACCTAACGGAGTTATAATTTTATGTCTATCGTTCCTGCTCCTATACTTCGCTTTTATCACCGAATGGCTTCACCACCCCATTTCTATAGCTTTACCGATAAGTTATTACCCTGGTTTGTAGTGATTTTTGTTTTATTGGTTGTCGCAGGTTTATACGGGGGATTGTATTTAGCGCCAACAGATTATCAACAAGGCGATAGTTACCGGATTATTTATATTCATGTGCCGGCCGCCTGGATGTCATTATTTGTCTATGTAGTGATGGCAATAGCAGGGGCTATTGGGCTTATCTGGCGAATGAAAATTGCTGATGTGGTAGCAATAAGTAGCGCACCTATCGGTGCAAGCTTTACCTTGATTGCCTTGGTTACCGGTTCTTTATGGGGCAAACCCATGTGGGGAACTTGGTGGGTTTGGGATGCACGATTAACTTCAGAATTGATCCTGTTATTCTTATATTTAGGTGTCATTAGTTTATATGGTGCGATTGAAGACAAGCGCACAGCATCTCGAGCCGTGTCAATTTTAGCCTTGGTCGGCGTGGTTAATATTCCTATTATTCATTATTCGGTGGAATGGTGGAACACCTTGCATCAAGGCCCGACAATCGTCAAAATGGGCAAACCTTCTATGCATATTGATATGTTAATCCCATTGTTGCTAATGGCGACTGCATTTCAGTTTTATTATGCCATTGCCATGTTGCTAGTAGCCAAAGTTGAACTGTTAAAGCGTGAACAAAACAGTCAATGGGTGAAAAAAATTGTTGAGGAAAAAGCATGAACAGTTTTGCTGAATTTTTAGGTATGGGCGGTTACGGTATGTATGTGTGGCCGGCTTACGGTATTACTTTTGTAGTGTTGCTATTGAATGTGATTATGCCTTTGTTACAAAGAAAACAGCTTATCCGTGATTTAGCCTTAAAACAAAAAAGAAAACAACCATGACACCTATAAAAAGACAAAGACTCATCCTGATTTTACTGATGGTAGCGGGTATTGCCACTGCAGTTACTTTTGCTTTAAAAGCCTTTAATGAAAATTTAATGTATTTTTTCTCAACCACTGAGGTAACAGAAGGTAAAGCCCCTGAGCAAGCCAAGTTTCGTTTAGGGGGTATGGTAGTGGAAGGGAGTATTGAAAGACCCGGTAATGGTTTGATGGTTCGTTTTGTATTAACCGATTATGGTAAGCAAGTCACTGTGGAATATACCGGATTATTGCCAGACTTGTTTCGGGAAGGACAAGGTATCGTCGCTAATGGACGATTGAATAAAGATAAGGTGTTTATTGCAGAAGAAGTGCTGGCAAAACATGACGAAAACTATATGCCGCCAGAAGTGGCAGATAGTTTAAAGAAACAAACTCAAGAACAAGCAACAACAGGACAATATAATGGTAGCTGAAATAGGCCAATTTGCTCTCATCCTTGCCTTGGTTATGGCCGTTATACAGGGCGTACTTCCCATCATAGGTGCTTATCGTTTAACGGGAGGCTGGGTGGCTGTTGCAAAACCGTCGGCTTATGGGCAATTATTATTCATGCTGATATCTTATGGCTGTTTAACTTATACCTTTTTAGTGAATGATTTTTCAGTACTTTATGTGGCTAATAATTCCAATACCGCATTGCCAACAATGTATCTGATTTCCGGCGTCTGGGGTGCACATGAAGGTTCTTTATTATTATGGGCCTTAGTTTTATCCATCTGGACAGGACTGGTGGCTGCTTTTAGTAAAAGTGTTCCCGAGACCACCCTGGCACGGGTTTTAGGCGTGATGGGTCTGATTAGTATCGGTTTCATTTTATTTTTATTATTAACCTCCAATCCTTTTGAACGCTTATTTCCAGCCGCTATTGAAGGCGGAGATTTAAACCCTTTATTACAAGACCCTGGATTAATCATCCACCCACCGATGCTTTATATGGGCTATGTCGGATTTTCAGTGGCTTTTGCTTTTGCTATTGCGGCATTACTGGAAGGGCGATTAGATTCTGCCTGGGCAAGATGGTCAAGACCCTGGACCAATATGGCCTGGATGTTTTTAACATTTGGTATCGCTTTAGGAAGCTGGTGGGCTTATTACGAATTAGGCTGGGGTGGCTGGTGGTTTTGGGATCCGGTTGAAAATGCCTCATTTATGCCCTGGTTAGTGGGTACTGCACTCATCCACTCCTTAGCCGCCACTGAAAAACGCGGTGTGTTCAAAACATGGACGGTACTACTAGCCATTTTAGCTTTTTCCCTGAGTTTATTAGGTACCTTTTTAGTGCGTTCAGGCGTATTAACCTCTGTTCATGCTTTTGCCAGTGATCCTGCGCGTGGGCTATATATATTAATATTCCTTGCAATTGTGGTCGGTGGCTCACTATTGCTTTATGCTTTTAGAGCGCCGAAAGTTAAAAATAGCGTCAGCTTTGAACTGATTTCTCGTGAATCTACTTTGCTATTGAACAATGTATTATTAGTAGCTACCGCAGCCAGTATTTTATTAGGTACCCTTTACCCTTTAGCGATTGATGCTTTAGGAATGGGTAAAATTTCCGTAGGCCCTCCTTATTTTAATGCCATTTTTATTCCTTTAATGGCACCTTTGGCTGTGACTGTGGGAATAGGCATGTTAATTCGCTGGAAACGTGATGACTTGAAAGCATTAGGTATGCGTTTAAAATGGATAATTATAGCTTGTTTCAGTGCTGGTTTTTTAATCCCCTTTTTAATGCCGTTTTATTCATGGGCAGCGGGTATTGGCGCGACTTTAGCTTTATGGGTATTGGCTACGGTGACTTTGTCATTTACTGATCGTCTAGGAAAAAAAGGCCTGAGCTGGCAACGTCTGCTCAGTATTCCAGCTGGTTTTTACGGCATGACTGTGGCGCATTTAGGAATAGCTGTTTTTGTTATTGGCATTACCTTTACCTCTATTTATACCATAGAAAGAGATGTCCGTATGGAGCCGGGTGACATTTTAGAGATGTCAGGCTATGCTTTTGAGTTTCATGGTGTAACAGAAGTCCAAGGGCCTAATTATTTAGCACTTGAAGGCTCATTTACTGTCAGTGTTGATGGCGAAAAAGTGGCAACATTGAAACCACAAAAAAGAGAATATCAGGTACAGAAAATGCCGATGACTGAAGCAGCAATAGATGCAGGACTCACCAGAGATTTGTTTGTTGCAATCGGTGAGCCCTTAGGCAATGAAGGGGCATGGAGTTTAAGAATTCATTATAAATCCTTTATACGCTGGATTTGGCTAGGCGCTATTTTTATGGGTCTCGGTGGAATAATAGCTACTACAGATAAGCGTTATCGAAAAAGAAATAGAGGCACAATAAGCGGAACCACAGAAAAGGGAGCCAGGGTCAATGCTTAAATTTCTGTTTCCACTCATCCTGTTTATTGTGGTAGCAGTCTTTTTGGCAATGGGCTTAAGTCTGGATCCCAGAGATATTCCATCGGCACTGATTGATAAACCAGCACCTGAATTTAATTTGCCAATATTATCTAGTCCCGAAAAAACATTAAGCAAAGCAGATATGGCCGGGAAAGTCTGGTTATTAAACGTCTGGGCATCCTGGTGCGCCTCCTGTCGTGCTGAACACCCCATATTTAATCAATTAGCGAAAAAAAATATAGTCCCTATTATCGGTCTGAATTATAAAGATGAGCCTTGGGCTGCAAAACAGTGGTTAGCCCAGTTAGGCAATCCCTATCAGGTCAGTATTATGGATCAGGAAGGGCGAACAGGGATTGATTATGGTGTTTATGGTGTACCAGAAACCTTTGTTATTGATAAAAAAGGGGTGGTGCGGTACAAACATACCGGCGCGATATCGGTTAATGATGTTCAACAGACTTTATTGCCACTGATTAAACAATTAAACGCTGAAAGTTAATGAAACTGCTGACCATTTTATTTCTATTCGCTTTTTCATCCCTCTGTATTGCCGCTGTGGACTACAGAAAATTCGATGATCCGGAAAAAGAGCACACCTATAAAATATTAATTGAAGAATTACGCTGTCTGGTTTGTCAAAACCAGACTATTGCTGATTCCAATGCAGAGTTAGCTAAAGATTTGCGCCGTCAAGTACACGAAATGCTGGAAAAAGGACAGTCCAGGGATGAAATTGCTGAATTTATGATTCAACGATATGGTGATTTTGTGATGTACAACCCGCAATTTAAAGCAAAAACAGGGGTGTTATGGATTGCTCCTTTTGTGTTTTTATTGATAGGCTTTATTTTAGTATGGTTTACGAGTAAAAGAAAAAAAATGCAAAATAACCTCGAAGCTGATGCACAGCAAAAAGAAAAACAGGCTAAAGTTAAAAATCTATTAGATAAGGGAAACCCATCGTGAATTTAACCTATTGGCTTATTGTAAGCGCACTCCTTATCATGGCTTTTTTAATTATTATTCCGCCTTTATGGAAAAAAAGAGAGGTCAAAAATTTAGACTCTGAGGGACGTAATGTCAGTATTACTCAAGATAAAATAAGGGAGTTAAAACGACAATTCAAGGCTGGCAATTTAAGCCAGCAACAATTTGATGCACAGTATGAGGAGCTTGAATTATCCCTGGGTGATGATCTGAATGACGAGCAAGATATTCAAAGTAATAGTGGCTCACAAGGGCGGTGGATCATTCCCATATTTGTGATTGTTATTCCACTATTCTCAATATTGACTTATTTTTCTTTAGGAGAACCTGACGCTTTAAAAAAAGCTGAAATAAAGCAAGCGCCACATGTACAAACACCTACAGCGGCAGATATTAATGCTATGGTTAAAGGACTTGCTGATCGTTTAAAGCAAGAACCTGATAATGTAAAGGGCTGGATTATGCTGGGGCGGTCATACAAACACATGAAAAAGTATGATTTGGCCGCCAAGGCTTATGCCAACGCTTATGCTTTAGACGATAATGATCCAAAATTAATGCTGGACTACGCAGATGTCTTGTCGATGACAAAGGGCGGACGAATGGCTGGCAAAGCGGCAGAACTGGTTTTTAAATCCTTAGAGAAATTACCCAACAGTATTTCTGGTTTGTGGCTGGCAGGGATAGCCAAAGCGGAAATCGGAGAAAATATACTCGCCATGCAATACTGGAAAAAACTGGAAACACTTTTAACTCCGGGCTCTGCTGATTTACAAGCACTGCATCAACAGATGGCTGCTGTGCAGGTGCAAATTCCAGGTTCTGAAGAAATCAAACCCCTAATCACTGAAGTACAACAAGCATCTGTTGTAAGCATAGATGTTAAAGTCAGCATCAATTCAAGTATAAAAGCAAAAGTTAGCCAGGGCGATACGGTTTTTATCTATGCAAAAGCCTTAACCGGGTCGCCTATGCCTTTGGCAATAATTCGCAAACAAGTCTCTGATTTACCGCTTTCTGTTACCTTAAATGATTCAATGGCGATGGTGCCAGCAATGAAATTATCGAATTTTAACGCGGTTAAAGTGATGGCAAGAATCTCAAAATCTGGAACCGCCATGCAGCAGAAAGGGGATTATATCGGTATGCTAGAATTAAATGAACTAGTGGGGAATACCTCGGTAGCTATAGTCATTAATGAAGAGATTCAATAATTGAAATAGAGATTTTTCTTGAAAAAGGTGATATATTCAAATTTTAGGTGAAATGTAAGTATCTATATAAGTTGTAAGTTGCGTGAGTTTACTCTTTACTTTCAATCAAAACCAAAACCATAGCAACGCGGAGTATAAAGGGAGTGATTTGGCGAGGTGAGTTTGCTGCGAGTAGCAAAGACAATATTTCGGTTTGGCTACATGTAACTGTTTCAAGAGTGAACAATATCAACAATGCTATGCGTTATCTTTACATGGCTGAAGATATTAGTTTGCGTAAAGAATATGAAGCAAAGCTTGTTAAGTAACCGCAGTTTGATGAATTAACAGCCCTATCTAGCTATATTCTGGATCAGGATCGCAGACGATCACATTATCTCATCGTATTATTGCTTGAATTGGTCGATTATAACGGCAGAAAAATTATTAATGGTTCTAAAGACCCCTTTTTTTATTGACAATCGTGAAATATTGCTGACCGGCAATGTCGATATTCGGATCAATTTCATTCTGGCGAATTAAATTTACCCGCCAAAAACCGCTTAGACATTGAAGCACATTTGCGAATGGCTTTACAAAATTCAGAACTAGAAGTGCATTTTCAGCCACAGATTGATTCGCAGTCAAAAAAACCAATTGCTGCCGAAGCCTTATTACGATGGACTCATTCAAATTTGGGCAAAGTGTCGCCTGCCGAATTTATCCCCATTACAGAAGGTATAGGCCTGGTTCATGAAATTGGTTTCTGGGTATTGGAAAACGCGTTGCAGTCAGTAGCAATCTGGAGACAATTCACAGAACAGCCCCTCCGTGTTGCGGTAAATATATTATCTTGCCAGTTATGAAGGTAGTACATTTTTAAATCAAATTGATTCTTTACTACAACTTTCAGGCTATGATTCCTCAATGCTTGAAATAGAAATCACCGAAAGTCTGTTTTTAGAAAATGAACAGAAAACTCTAAAAAGTCTGAAACAACTCAGAAATATGGGTGTTGATATTGCCATTGATGATTTTGGAACAGGTCATTCATCACTGAATGATCTTAAAAAATATCCTATTTCAAGGCTTAAAATTGATCAATCATTTATTAGAGATATTGAGCAGGATAAAAGCGATGCTGCACTGGTTAAAAGTATCATTGCAATGGCACATGGACTGGATATGAGAGTGGTTGCGGAAGGGGTAGAAACAGAGGGTCAAAAGACTTTTTTGCTGAATCATCACTGTGACGTTTTGCAAGGTTACTTGTTTTCAAAGCCCTTGTCACATGCAGCTTTTTTAGATTATTGTATAAACACCTGACATTAACACAAAAGGGTCAAAATTAATGAAAATTGAAGAAAAAAGACCTGTTTATATTCCCTACTCCGGACAAGCACTTTTAGATTCTTCATTGCTCAATAAAGAATGTGCTTTTAGTGAAGAAGAAAGAAGAATTTTTAATCTACAAGGATTGCTACCTCATACCATTGAAACGCTTGAGCAACAGGTTGTCAGAGCTTACCTACAATTTTCACAATTTGATAATGATTTAGACAAGCTGATTTACCTGCGAAATATACAGGATTCTAATGAAACCTTGTTTTATCGCTTGATTATTGATTATCTTGAAGAAATGATGCCTATTATCTACACACCTACTGTGGGTTTGGCATGTCAGTTGTTTTCCCATATTTATAGGCGAAAACGTGGGGTTTTTATTGCTTATCCTGACAGAGACAGGATAGATGAAATATTACAAAATGCCACTAAACGGAATGTTAAAATTATTGTAGTGACTGATAGTGAGCGTATTCTGGGCTTAGGTGATCAGGGCATTGGTGGTATGGGGATTCCTATTGGTAAATTAGCCTTGTATTCGGCCTGTGGTGGTATAAGTCCTGCTTACACGATACCCATTACATTAGATGTCGGGACAGATAATCAGCAATTGCTGGATGATCCGTTGTATATGGGGTGGCGGCATTCGCGCATCAGAGGTGATGATTATTATGATTTTGTTGACCAGTTTATAGAAGGTATCAAACGTCGGTGGTCTAAGGCGATGATTCAATTTGAAGATTTTGCGATTAGCAATGCAACACCATTATTGCAGAAATACAGGCATTCAGAATGTATTTTCAATGATGATATTCAAGGTACTGCGGCAGTAACCGTAGCAACACTGTTAGCTGCTTGTTGTGTCCAAAAGCTAGCATTAAAAGATCATCGTATTGTTTTTGTCGGTGCAGGTTCTGCCGGCTGTGGCATTGCCGAACAGATTATTTTGCACATGAAAGAAGAAGGTCTGACAGAGGAAGAGGCCTTGCTTCGAATTTATCTGACCAATAGCCAAGGTTTATTAACAGGAGATACCAGGAACTTAAAACTTTTTCAGAAAAAGTTTGCCAAACCTGTTGCCATGGTTAAAAACTGGGTATCAGCTACGGATAAGCTTGATTTATTAACAGTTATTAAAGAAGTCAAACCGAGTATACTGATAGGTGTTTCAGGACAGCCCGGATTAATGAGCCAGGCTGTTATTGAGACCTTACATAATCATTGCGCAAATCCGATAATACTACCACTTTCTAATCCAACATCTCGAGTGGAAGCGTTGCCCAAAGACATTATCAAATGGACCAAAGGGCAGGCCATAGTCGCTACCGGCAGTCCATTTCCCGCTGTTGAATACGAGGGTCAATGTTATCCGGTTACACAATGTAATAATAGTTTTATTTTTCCAGGAATTGGCTTGGGTGTTATTGCCAGTCATGCTAGGCATATCACTGATGGTATGTTTATGGCTGCCAGTAAAGCCTTGGCTGATTGTTCACCTTTGGCGCATGGAAAAGGAAATAATTTATTACCCAGCCTGGGTGATATTCGACAAGTGAGCTTAAAAATTGCACTTGCTGTCGCTAATCAAGCCATTATAGATGAAGTGGCTAGCCCTGTTTCACAAGACAAGCTAGAAAATGCAATAGAAAGAAATTTCTGGTATCCAGAATATAGGCAATACCAGCGGATATCCATGTAAATATACTTCGTGCGGTCACGGATGCGGAATTTATAAGCAGCTGATTTTTGTCGATAGCAAGGCACTGAAACAGGTGCATAGCAAGCTACGCACCTGTTTCAGTAACGCAGCTATCGGCAAAAATTCAGCGCTTAGAAATCCGTAGTCGTGACCGCACGAAGTATATATCCAGGCTTTAAAAATCAGGAGCGCAGGTTCCTTAGTTGAAAAGTAAACACAGGCGCATTAATAATAAATGAGAAAATTAGCTTATTGGTTTCTTAGTCTATCTCGACATACAAAAGCAAGTATTTTAATTAGTATGGATATTGTTTTTGCTGTTGCTGCTTTATGGCTGGCATTTTCATTACGTTTAGGCGAATTTTATATTCCAAAGAAAGATATCTGGATTTTGTTTGTTGTGAGTCCAGTACTGGTTGTTCCTATTTTTATCAAAATGGGTTTGTATCGCGCTATTATTCGATACATTGGTGGACGCGCATTATGGGCTATTTTTCAAGCGGTATCATTCTATGCGATTATTTTCACTGTGATTGTTTTTCAATCAGGTATTGGCGTTGTACCAAGAACAGTGACACCCTTAAATTGGCTGATTTTATTATTATTTGTTGGTGGCAGTCGTTTTATTGCTCGCTGGTGGTTATCTGATATTTATTCGCGTCTTGGAGGGCGTGTTGTACAAGACCGCAGAATCCATAAAGTCATTATTTATGGTGCTGGCAGTGCGGGCGTTCAGTTAGCATCAGCGTTAGAGTCTGGTCATGAGTTTAAACCCGTTGCATTTATAGACGATGATAAATTGCTACATAAGCAAAAAGTCAATGGCTTGCGAATTTATCCCTTATCATCATTAAGCTATTTGATTGAACGGCATGGGGTGACAGATATTTTATTAGCAATACCTTCGGTTACTCGCACTCGACGAAGCGATATTATTAGATTACTAGAGCCTTACCCGGTGCATGTTAGGACTATGCCGGGTATGACTGAAATTGCCCAAGGTAAAATCAAGTTTGATGAGCTGCAGGAAGTTGATATTGCAGATTTGTTAGGTCGAGATACTATTGCACCCATTCAAGCATTGTTTAGTGCCAATATTACAGGAAAAGTGGTTATGGTTACCGGTGCTGGAGGATCCATTGGCTCAGAAATTTGTCGGCAGATAATGGAACTACAGGCTAAAAAAATTATACTTTTCGAAGCCAATGAATTTGCACTGTATTCGATAGATAAGGAGCTGAGTCGATCTGCTTCTCCACAAAAAAAAGGGCATAAGCTTGAAATTGTCACGATACTAGGCTCTATAACTAATGAATCGCGTGTTAAAAAAGTGTGTAAAGTTTTTAATGTACAGACTATTTATCATACGGCTGCCTATAAGCATGTGCCTATGGTTGAGCAAAACCCGGGTGAAGCCATAATAAATAATATTTTTGGGACATTAAATGTTGCTCAGGCGGCAATTGCTGCAGGTGTTGAAACCTTTGTGCTAATCTCTACCGATAAAGCGGTCAGACCGACAAATACCATGGGCGCAACAAAACGCTTTGCTGAATTAATTTTGCAAGGACTCAGTCTGGAAAACAATCATAATACCCGGTTTACTATGGTGCGTTTTGGTAATGTGCTCGGCTCTTCCGGCTCAGTTATTCCACTGTTTAGAGAGCAAATTGCTAGTGGTGGGCCGGTTACGGTCACTGATTCACGAATCATACGCTATTTTATGACTATCCCTGAAGCTGCACAACTAGTTATACAGGCAGGTGCAATGGGGCAAGGGGGCGATGTTTTTGTTTTAGATATGGGCGATCCCATTCGGATTGTTGATTTAGCAAAACGAATGATTCATCTGACCGGATTGGAAGTAAAAGATGAGAATTGTCCGGAGGGTGAAATTGAAATTTGTTTTACCGGGCTAAGAC
>CAZDMC010000004.1:0-3749 GCA_964506335.1 uncultured Methylomarinum sp.
CATTCCTCAGTATAAGCTAGAGCTAGATGAATACTGCCCAGAAAAATAAAATTACGTCTTAGCTCTGGTTTTTTTTGCAGGGATTTCTGGCATCAAGAACCAAAGCAGAAATCAGCAGTTTTGTGTATAATTAAGAGTTATCTTATTACTCATTATCAATAGCTTATCCCTTGTATGTCCCGTTCTATGATAAAACAAAATGTTATCTAGCATAATAACAGCCGCACTTTTTATGGTGGTATTAGGCGTTGTTTTGGCCATTATATTGGCTATTGCTAATAAAAAATTATTTGTTTACGAAGATCCTCGTATTGACCAGGTAGACGAAATGCTTCCCCAGGCTCAGTGTGGTGCCTGTGGTGTGCCTGGCTGTCGGCCTTTTGCCGAAGCTGTGGTCAGTGGTGAGAAACCACCCTCTGCATGCACCGTAAATACCCCCGAAGGCAATGAAGATATTGCAGCATTTATGGGTGTCGATATGGGGGAAACAGAAAAAGTAGTGGCGCGGCTTGCTTGTGCAGGCGGTACCCATGTCGCTTATACCCGCGCAAAATATCAGGGTTTACAAACTTGTCAAGCGGCGGCAGCTGTATCAGGTGGCGGAAAAGGCTGTAATTGGGGTTGCCTGGGGTTGGCTGATTGTGCCGATGTCTGTGATTTTGATGCTATTTTTATGGATGAGTATGGCCTACCTATTGTGATTGAAGATAAATGCACGGCTTGCAATGATTGTATTGTGGTTTGTCCTAAAGATTTATTTTCTTTACAACCGGTTAGCCATCAGCTGTTTGTTGCCTGTAAAAGTCTGGATGAAGGCGACAGAGCCGAACAGGAATGCGAAGTTGCTTGCACCGCTTGTGAAAAATGCGTAGTTGATGCACCGGAAGGTTTAATAGAAATCAAAAATAATTTGGCAGTGATTGATTTCACAAAATATGATGAAATCAGTGTTGATCGCACCCCGATTGAACGATGCCCTACCGGGGCTATTGTCTGGATAGACAGTAAATTGGGCACCACACGCTCCAGCGTAGGTAAAGAAGCCAATCAATCTACCCGTACAGAATCACTACCTCTCGTTTAAATAACATAGGTCAATAATGGCTCTTTTTGCTAAGAAAAAACAAAAAAAAATCGCTAAATACCCAGGGGGGCGACAATTAATGGACGGTCATTCGGCGGTCATCAATTGCGACAAGGAAGCCAGTGATGCAGCGGCAAGCCCTCTATCCGATTCAGCCATGGGAAGCCTATGGAATCAGCAAAAAAACAACGGCACTCTGAATAATTCTAATCGCCCGCTAATTTCTGTTACTGCTGAAGATAATGCTTCTGCTGCAACTGCGGCGGCTGGATTATCTTTATCCGGTTTACGCGCCAGCCTTTTTAGCTCTTCTGCACAAAGCATTGCTTCCATGCAGGAATCTTTGTATGCCTCTGTCGGCAAAAGATTACCTTTCTTGCTAAATATTAGCTGTAAATCCCTGACTAAAGCTAGCTCTAACATTTATTGCAGTCATGACGATTACCATAGCTTAAATAACACAGGATTCATTCAATGTTTTGCCCGTAATAATCAAAGTGTGGCTGACTTAACCATTATTGGTAGAAAAATAGCTGAGCTGAGCTTAAATCCTGTGGCTATTGCTCAGGATGGTTTTTTGACCTCACAATTGATTGAACCGCTTAATCTGCCTGAACGGGAATTAATTGCCGAATATGCAGGCTTGCCTGATGACATGATTGACACGCCAACACCGGCTCAAACCATTCTATATGGCAAAACGCGCCGTCGTGTACCTGAAACCTGGAGCGTTGATCAGCCTGTACAATCAGGCGGAGCACAAACTGCAGATAGTTATATGCAAACTGTCGCAGGACAACGTCCTTTTTTCTTTGATCATGTCACTGAAATTATTGATCAGTGTATGGATGAATGGTTTGAACTCACCGGTCGCCGCTATAATCGAATTAAGCAATATTTATGTGCAGACGCTGACTATTTAATTTTTGCTCAGGGCAGCGTATTAAACACGGCTGAAACTAGTGCAGATATTTTACGTGAACAACACAAGCTTAAAGTCGGCGTGATAGACATGACTGTATTCAGACCTTTCCCTGGGGATTTAATCAGCCACCTTTGCAAAGCTGTTAAGGCTGTTTTGGTGTTGGAAAGAAGCGATCAAGCTTTATCCGAAGATTTGCCGATTATTGCTGATATTCGTAGCTGTCTTAGTAAAGCGGTTGACAATGGCAAAGCTAACGGCCAATCATTCCCTGGCTATGCCAGTTATAACAAAACCAGCGATATTCCTGCATTATATTCCGCCTGTTTTGGTCTAGGTGGAAACATCATTCAACCCGCAGATATTATTGCAGCAGTTGAAAATATGCTACCAAAAGGCAAGCAACAAAAAACTTTCTACCTGGGCATTAATTTTGTAGATAAAAAACCTTTATCACCACAACAAGAAATACAACAGCAAGCGATTATTGAGGCATATCCTAAAATAAAAGATTTATCCTTGCCGACGACTACCCTGCCAGAGCCGTTATCGGAAAATTTATTTTCTATTCGTATCCATTCACGAGCAGGCTGGAAATGCAATAATCTTGGTAACGACCTGGCTCAAACATTATTCGATCCGTTTAATTTTGATGTTAAGGCGCATCCTCAATACGAAATAGAAAAACAAGGCTTACCTACTCGCTTTTATATCACCGCAAATCCTGAGTCTGCTACTTTTGATAGCCCATATTCATCAGTTAATACGGTTTTAGCTATAGACCCTAATGTATTTTCTTATTGCAAGCCATTAGCCGATTTAGCTGAGAAAGGGACTTTTATTATCCAGAGTCCATTCGCTGATGCAGAGAAAGTTTGGCAACAATTTCCTGTCACGGCTCAACAAACCATTATTAACAAACAGATAAAAGTCTTTTTTATTGACGCTTTAGCCATTGCAGTAGGCGCACTTAAAAAACAGCCTGATGCTGATTTATCCGCTCAATTTGACTTGCAAAATAGCATCTTTAAAGCTGCTTTTTTTAAAGCCTCACAATTTGCAAGCCTCGTTGACAAAACAGAAGAAGATATTCTCTTTGCCATAGATAGCAAGCTTGAGCTTGTTAAACACAGTTTTAATGAATTGACTGAAATTATTGTCGCAGATATGACGCTGAGTGAGTCATCTACTGTTCTGAAAACCAGGGATTCATCCCTTTTATTGTTACAGGAAAAACCTGCGAATGACAACGCCATTGCTGATATCCACCGCTTCTGGAATCAAACAGGCAGTCTTTACGGTTCAGAAAAATCACATAACAGCCTTGCCGACCCTTTTCTGGCATCTGGAATAGTCCCTGCATCTACCGGTATTTTTGCGGATATGACGGCTAACCGCACTCAACATCCTCAATGGGTGGCTGAAAATTGCACCGCCTGTGGTAACTGCTACAGTGTTTGCCCTGATAGTGCGATTCCAGGCTTGATTAATACCGTTAATGAAGTCTTTGAAACTAATATCAAACGTATTGAAAAATCAGGTCGCCCTGTTAAACATTTACGCCGCGCTATTCGCACAGCCGAGAAAAAGTACCATGCTTTAACCGCAGATAAATCAGTAGGTACAATTTTAGACCCCATTTTTGCCAAAGCAATTGGCGATACTATTAAGGAATACGCAGAACCAGAAAGAGAAGAGGTCGCCCAGGAATTTGAGTGGTTTAAAGAAGTGAGTGATTCCTTC
>CAZDMC010000004.1:3771-20241 GCA_964506335.1 uncultured Methylomarinum sp.
GAACCCTATCACGATGATATGAACAGCCGTATGCCTAGAAATGGCGGCCTGTTTTCTATCACCATTAATCCGAATAGCTGCAAAGGTTGTATGGAATGTGTCACGGTTTGTGAAACCGATGCCCTGGCTGTGATTGAACAAACCGAGGAATCTATTTATCAATTACGTGAGCGCTGGGATTACTGGATGGACTTACCGACATCCAATAAAAAATACAGCCGTATTGATAATCTGCAGGCTAAGCAAGGTGTACTTAACACCTTATTATTAGATAAGAAAAACCACAATTCTCAATTTAGCAGTACTAACACGCGTTCGGGGAGTGGTGAAAAAACCGCGATACATCTGTTTACCAGCACAGTTACCGCACTGATGCAACCGCGTATTGAACAGCATATCAAACATATCAATCAGCTTATTGTTGATATGGAAAAACACATCCGTTTACAATTAGTTGAGTCGCTTGATATTAGTGATATTGATGCCCTGGAAACAGCAATTGATGAAAATCAGGATGTGGATTTAACCTTATCGCGGTTAAGCGGTTCTCTGGATAAAGATAAAGCCACCCAGCCTATTGACCCCAACTGGTTAAAATGGGCATTACAGGTGGTCGCCAAACTCAAACAGTTAAAATGGAGTTATACACAAGGTTTATCAGGAGAAGGCCGCGCCAGTTTAGGGCTTACTCAGAGCGGTAACCATGCGGCATGGACTGAATCATTTCCTTTCAACCCCTACCCATTTCCTTGGGCTAGCCATTTGTCTCAGGATGCCCCGGCTTTAGCCCTGGGGATTTTTGAAGGACAGATGGTAAAAATGGCCGAGGGCTTTAAAGCGATTCGTATTGCCGAACTGGAAATAAAAGGAAAATACGACAAAACCGAGCATAATAACTTCTTTGCCTATTTTGACTGGCATCAATTTAATGAGGAAGAGTATTTGCTTTGCCCGCCGATTGTCTCTATAAGTGCGGAAGGTGTCAGTTTTGAATCGGGCTTTCAAAGCTTATCCAATAGTTTATTGTCGGGTATTCCGATAAAAATTCTGGTTTTAGATAATCAACAGGCTCAAGCATCCAATGGCTTACCAAAAGAACTGGGGTTGATTGCTATGGCTCACCAAACCGCTTATGTGCATCAGGGTTCTATAGCGAATACCGCACATTTATTAGAAAGTTATATAGATGGCTTAAATTTCCGAGGGCCTGCGCTTTGGAGTATTTACGCCTCTAGTCAACCTGAACATGGACTGGCCAATAATTCTCTGAGCTTGCAAAGTAAACTGGCGGTTGAATCACGCGCTTATCCTTTAATTACCTTTGACCCACAGCAGGGGGAAACCTGGGAAGCATGTATTAATTTAAGCGCTAACCCTCAGCTTGATCAGGACTGGATTGTTTATTCATTAGATTATACCGATGAATATGGCAATCATTTTGCTATGGATGTTCCACTGACTTATGCAGACTGGGCTTTGACAGAATCAAGCTTTAGCGATCATTTCAAATCAGTCGCTGCAGATGCTGGAACAGATGAGATGGTTTTACTGACTGATTATATTGAAATGAGTCATACTCAGCAGGAAGAGTGTATTCCCTTTATTTGGGCGGTTCATCCACAAAGTAATCATTTGCTCAAAATTGTGGTGTCGTCAGAAATGGTAAAAGCCACACAACAACGTAGAGATTTTTGGCATACTTTAAAAGGGCTCAGTGGCAATAACAGGATTGAAGTAGATACTCAAGCCATTGCAGATCAGGCAAAAGCGGAAATGGCACAAACTATTACTGAAGGATTGATGAGTATGTTTGGTGGTGATGCCAGTGCATTAACACGCATTCTTGCTGATACACCCAAAGTGACAACAGCTGCTATCGTTAAACCAATAGCCATTGCTGATACAAAACCAGAACCTATTGTTGCGGCTAAAAAAGAGGAAAGTCCTAAAAAAGAAACTAGCAATAAAAAACCAGATTCTGGCAATGGAGTAGAACCCCATGAGCCGGTCTGGATAGAAACGCCGGATTGCACCACCTGTGATGAATGTGTGGATATTGCCCCGGCAATGTTTCAATACAATTCAGATAAAAAAGCCATTGTGATCGACCCGACTAAAGGTACCTTTGAAGATATCGTGCGTTCCGCAGAAAAATGTACCGCTGTGATTATTCATCCTGGCACACCGTGGAATCTGGATGAACCTAATCTGGATAAACTAATCAAACGGGCTGAAAAGTTTCAGTAAGGAGTCTTGTTATTTTAAGTATAGGCTTTCAATACGAGGTGTAAATTATGGCAAAAATTACTCAGTTATCTCAATTAGACTTAAATGCAAGTTATACCTATGCCGATTATTTAACCTGGCAACTGGATAAAACCGTTGAGCTTATCAAAGGTAAAATCATGATGATGTTGCCTGCACCTAATGTAAAGCATCAAAGCGTTTCCTGGCAGTTAAGCGGTTCACTTTTCAACCATTTTAAAAAACAGCCATACTATCCATTTGCCGCGCCTTTTGATGTCCGCTTATATGATCATCAAAAATCACTGAAAGCGGACAAAGAAATACACACCGTTATCCAACCTGATTTATGCGTGATTTGTGATAAGGAAAAACTAACAGAACAAGGCTGCTTAGGGTCTCCTGACTGGATTATAGAAATTTTATCCAAGGGCAGTTCCAAAAATGAAATGCAAACCAAATATGAGCTTTATCAAGAAAATGGCGTTAAGGAATATTGGATAGTTTATCCTTACGCACAAGCCGTTCATCAATTTATATTGGATGAAGCAACTGAAAAATACCAATTAATCAATATGTTTGCTGAAGAAGACATCGCTACTTCTCAACTGTTTCCAGATTTGGAAATAGATTTACGAGACGTTTTCGCTGAATAGTGTAATGAATCTATTTAATTTATTCGGTAAAAAAACGTTCCCTAAAGGCATACACCCCGAAGGTTTTAAAGAAGAGACCCATGACCATCAGGCACGTCGCCTGCCCTTTGCTGCACAGATTATTTTGCCATTATCACAAAATATTGGCAAACCGGCTGTACCTGTCGTTCATGTCGGCCAGCAAGTCCAGCGTGGAGAATTAATCGCAAAGGCAGACGGTTTTATGTCGGTGCCTTTACATGCCTCCGTATCAGGAACCATTAAAAAAATTGATTTAGTGCCTAATGCAAAAGGGGATAAAGAGCAGGCGATTATTCTTAATACGGCATTGAGTTCAACACAAACGCATGCTGTTGGCAAATACCAGAACTTTGAAAAAATGTCCCGCCAGCAATTAATTCAGGCCGTTCAAAATACCGGGATGGTGGGCCTAGGAGGTGCGTCTTTCCCTAGCCATGTAAAAATGAGTATTCCTGATGATTGTAATATTCATACCATTCTTATCAATGGCTGTGAATGTGAACCTTTTTTGACCACAGATCATCGTATTATGCTCGAACAAATCGAGTTTTTGATTCGTGGTATACACATTATCATGAAAGCTGTGGACGCACCCAAAGCCATCATTGGCGTTGAAGATAATAAAATGAATGTGCTGGAAGCCATTAAGCCGTACTTACCGGAAGATGGCAGTATCAGCATAGAAGCAGTGATGACCAAATATCCTCAAGGTGCTGAGAAAATGCTGGTTTATTCACTATTAGGCCTGGAAATCCCATCGGGTAAATTACCGTCTTCTATTGGCGTCGCTATTTTTAATGTCGCCACCTTAGCCGCAATAGGTGAATTATTACCGCATAGCCAGGGTTTAATTGAGCGCATTGTAACTATTACCGGCGATGACTTAAACAAACCTGGAAACTATATGGTGCCTCTAGGTACTCCTTTAAGTCATATTCTGGAATATGCTGAATTCACAGGCAATGAAGCAGAACTTATTTTAGGCGGCCCGATGATGGGAATACCGGCTGGTTTTGTTGATACACCCGTAAAAAAAGGTACAGGCGCAGTTTTGGTACTGGATAAACGAGCCACAAAACGTGATGATATTCTTCCCTGTATAAAATGCTCTCAATGTCTGCAAGTTTGTCCTATCAACCTGAATCCCTCTGAATTAGGGATGCTGGCAGCCAAACGACAATATGATGTGATGGAAGAACAATACCATCTTAATGATTGCTTTGAATGCGGCTGTTGCAGTTATGTTTGTCCTTCTAATATTCCATTAGTCCAGTATTTTAGAATAGCTAAAACACTCAATAGGGAAAGACATATTATGGAAGCGAACTAAAACAATGGCTAATCAACCTAAAATAGACATCCGCACCTCGCCGTATATACGCAAAGCACCCACTGTCGCGGAAATCATGCGTCATGTGGTTTATGCATTACTGCCCTTGGCGATTTATGCTACTTATCAATTCGGTATCAGTGCTCTAGCATTGATGATTATCACTGTGTTTTCTTGCATGGGAACAGAACATCTATTTTGTAAATTATCCGATAAAAAAACCACGATTACCGATGCCAGTGCCATTATCACCGGTTTATTATTAGCCATGACTTTGCCCCCGGGATTTCCTTTATGGATGGGAGCAGTGGCTGGTTTTACAGCTATTGCGCTAGGGAAAACCCTGTTTGGAGGTCTTGGCTTTAATGTCTTTAACCCAGCTTTAGTGGGTCGTGCTTTTGTGCAAGCTGCCTTTCCGGTATCTATCACCACCTGGACACCGGCATTAGCAAGCAACCGCTTTATTGAATTTATTCCTTCCAGTTTAGCTTTACCTTTTATGAAGCCAGTGGATACCGCAGCATGGACAACACAAGTCAGTATTGATGGCTTTAGTGGAGCTACGCCCTTGGCACTGATGAAATTTCAGGGCATTATTACCGACAGTTATGATCTGTTTATGGGTTTTACAGCCGGTTCAACCGGTGAAACCTCGACTCTGTTAATTATTATATGCGGACTATATCTGGTTTTTAAAAGCATGCTGGATTGGCGCATTCCAGTTGCGGTAATTCTTGGCACTGTCATTTCAGCCGAATTCTTTTATTTACTGGATAGTACAAAATACCCCAGCCCTGCTTTTATGGTGTTTTCTGGAGGATTAATGTTTGCTGCTGTTTTCATGGCCAGTGATATGGTGGCCTCGCCGGTGACACCGGTAGGAATTTTTGTATTCGGTTTATTAGTCGGTTTTTTAACGGTCATTATTCGCCTATTTGGCGGTCTCACGGAAGCTGTCATGTATGCTATTTTATTTGGCAATGCGGCAACCCCATTAATTGAGTCCTATACGCAGCCTCATATTTACGGCAGAAACAAATAGAAATGACTGATTCACCTGAAAACAAACCCAATGATGTTCCCCCTTTACCCTCTAGTTTTTCTTTAATATCTACTTTGGGTGTGGTTGCTATGGTATCCGGATTTTTAGTGGTTCTGGTCTACGAATACACCAAGCCCATTATTGCTGAAAACCAGCGTATAGCCACCGAACGTGCTATTTTTAAAGTACTCCCTAAAGCAAGCAGCCGTTTAACTTTTATCATAAAACAAGGCGTCATCGAATTAGCGGATGACAAAACCAAAGGAGAGCTTATTTACGCCGGCTATGATAAACAGAATAATTTGGTAGGCATGGCTCTGAATGCTGCAGAACAAGGTTATCAGGATATTGTAAAATTACTTTATGGATATATTCCATCAACGGGCTGTATAACAGGGTATGATGTTTTAAAAAGTACTGAAACACCTGGTTTCGGCACCAAAATCACCACAGATAAAGCATTTCTGGCTAATTTTGATTGCCTGGATGCAAAGGTCAATCAGGAACAAAGTGGCTTAATTAATGCCATTAAAACAGTACGGCATGGTACAAAAAAAAATCCCTGGGAAATAGATGCGATTTCCGGATCAACCATTACTTCAAATGCGGTTGGACGTATGTTTAACAAAAGTGGAGATAAACTGCACCCGGTTATCGCTAAAAACCTGGCATTTTTAAAATCAGCCAAACAATCAGAAAGAGGCAATCATGGCCAATCCGACTAAAAAAGAAGCGCCTTTTACCCTGGATATATTTACCGCAGGTTTATGGAAAGAAAACCCTGTGTTTGTGATGATGCTTGGTTTATGTCCGGTACTGGCTGTCACCAATAGTGTAGAAAATTCCTTGGCCATGGGGCTGGCCAGCGTCTTTGTCCTGGTCTGTTCAAACGCTTTAGTTTCGGCATTAAGAAATTTCATCCCCAAGCAAGTCCGCATTACTACCTATATTATTATCATTGCCACCTTTGTCACCTTGGTGGATTACATTATTCAAGCTATTAGTCTGGATTTATATAATAGACTGGGGGCGTTTATTCAGCTGATTGTAGTGAATTGTCTGATTTTAGGACGCGCGGAAGCTTATGCCTCTAAAAATTCATTTGGTAAATCGGTGCTTAGTGCCTTGGGCATGGGCTTAGGTTTTACCCTGGCTTTAGTCATGCTAGGTGGTGTCAGAGAATTGCTCGGTGCTGGTCAGTTACTGGGTTATCAGGTTTTTAGCACTAATTTTCAACCCTGGATTATAATGATTCTTCCCCCAGGCGGTTTTATCGTTTTAGGCTCCTGGTTATTATTAATCAACTACTTTGAACAACGCAAAACAGGAAAACTCATCGCTGAAGACTTAGCCTCTCATTGTTCTGTCAGCCAGCAATTCAGGCCATAGATATGAATCCAGAATCACTCAGTTTTATTTTTTTAAGTGCCTTTTTAATCAATAATTTTGTATTGGCACTGTTTTTAGGTTTATGCCCTTTTGTCGGTGTCTCCGCAAAACGTGATACTGCGTTTAACATGGCACTGGCGACAGCATTTGTGATGTTTGTAAGCTCCACCTGTGCCTATGCCATCAATCTGCTACTCACCGCTTTTGACCTGGAATTTTTACGCTTAATCAGCTATATCGCGCTGATTGCATCCTCAGTGCAGCTGGTTGAAATGATTTTGAAGAAGTTCAGCCCGGCTTTATTTAGAGCATTAGGTATTTTCTTACCCTTAATCACCACCAATTGTGCGATTTTAGGGGTAGCTCTGTTTCAAACTTCCAGAGGCTATGATTTTCTGCAATCCGTTTCATTTAGTTTAGGCGGTGGAGCAGGCTTTGGACTAGCGATTATTTTAATGGCGGGATTAAGAGAAAAACTGGAATTATCCAACTTACCCAATATTACTCAGGCAGCCGCTTTAAGTATGATGCTGGCAGGTATTTTATCTTTAACCTTTATGGGATTTGCCGGTTTAGGCACTACGGTTTAAAAATGATCAACCTTATAATCACCATTATTATTATTTTTTCTCTATTGATGGCATGGATACTGGTACAGCAAGCGGCCAGAAAATTTGCCGCAAACCATCCAGAATTAGGCGAGATAAAAGAAGAAGGTCTGGGCTGTGGAAAAACTTGCGGCTGTAAAAAAGGCAGTTGCAGTGCGGAAGATTGAGTGCTTGAATTATTATATTTCAGCTCGTTTACTTTCTTCTACTTCCTGACCGAATTCTATATCGGCAATATGTTTAAGCATATCTAAAAATAACGGTTTTTCAGCTATTTCTTCACTCTCGTCTTCCACTCTAGAAAATAATTGCCCAATACCTGAAAATAGATTCAAGAAAGATTGTTTAGGGTCAGCAAACGATTCTAAAGCAATCGCTGAATCAGCCATAAAATCTTCTACCTGTGAAACAAAGTCGCTTGCCCGTTTCAATAAATCAGCATTTACATTTTGCGCAGGGTATGAAGTCTGTTTATATGCCGCTACCGCCTGAACTGATTCCGTTCTATTAAGATCCATTGAAAATCCAGAAATTTGCTGGCTGTTAAAACCCAGTTTTTGAGCATGTTCAAAAGCTGCATTAATATCTCCTTGAAAAAACTCTTTACTGACTTTTTTCATTTTCTGCATCAATTGATGAATAGCTTTCTGCTCATCTTCATTCAAATCGCCTTCTATTGATAGTCTAAAATCAAGCTCTGATGACTGATTTTCGCTATATGTCCTAATTTGACTATTCCCTTGATCTAGCTGAAAAGCCGTTTTACTACTTTCCTCTAAAGATTGAAAACTGATGGTTATCACATCACCTTCTTGAGTCCTTATCTGAATATCTGCCGACTGACTCAAACTTTTTTCCAGACTGTGAAAAGACATAGTTGAATCTGTCTGCCTTAAAATATTATCTTCAGTCGGTAATGACCGCTGAAATGTATCATTATCTCGATTACGCACATGCTCAAAGGCATTACCCTCTACAGCACTTTTGCGAGAGTGAGCAGAGTTCCCAAAATCAGCTCCTCTTATAACGGGATTTGATAGAAATGACGCTGGAAGAAGAGAATGAGTATGCATGACGAGACCACTGATTTGTACTTACTAATCTATAAAGCGGCAAGCTTGTAAATTTCTTTAATTTAATCAATATGAAATGTTTTTTCAATTTTCAATCCCCACATATTCATTAACTTGTAATAATTTGCATGCTAAAGCAGTGAAAATATTCACATTTTTAACCGGATTTATTAACAGATTATTTTTTACTGAAAAGGCAAAATGAACCCAACGTAAGCAGATGCCATTTTACCTTACTTCCTAAATATTATTGACTCGTTGCTAGTACTCCATCAATGTTGAAAACCGCAAATAATAGAACAAAGGCTTGTACAGCATAGTGTCTGGCTTAAGAACAAATTAGCCCTGTAGGAGGCTGTCCGAGAATAGACATCTCTAATATTGTAAGTTATACTTTAAATTTGTGTAGAAAATTCTGGAAAAAACATGGAAAGTAATATAAGTATTCTGATTGTCGATGATGTCATGGATAATATTCAGGTTGCTATGAATATTCTTAAAAAGGAAAGTTATGATTTTTCTTTTGCATTGAATGGAGAGGAAGCATTAGCTCTGTTAGAAAATGAAGACGCAGTAGCCAGATTGGACTTGGTTTTGCTTGATATTATGATGCCTGGCATGAATGGCTTTGAAGTCTGTCGCATTATTAAAGATAATCAACTAACCCGGGAAATTCCTGTTATTTTTTTAACAGCAAAAGTTGAAGTAGAAGCCATCAGCCAAGGTTTTTCGCTAGGTGCTGTTGATTATATTACAAAGCCTTTCCATGCTGAAGAATTATTGGCAAGAGTTAGAACCCATGTTGATCTTTATCATGCAAAAAAATTACTTAAAAAAAATAATATTAGTCTAGGCACTAAAATTGTACAGCAGCAAAAAAGATTATTAACGGAGCTAGAAGATAGTCAGCGAGAAATGATTGTTATGTTGGCGGAATTAATGGAAGCTACTTCTGATGAGACAGGTAAGCACATTCATCGAGTCGCTCATTTATGCGCCTTACTGGCAAAATATCATCCGAATTTGACTAAAAAAGATGAAGAAGTTTTACTTTACGCCTCGCCGATGCATGATGTCGGTAAAATGATGGTTCCGCCAGAAATTTTACACAAGCCGGGGCGTTACACGGAAGAAGAATTTCAAATAATGAAGATGCACACGACGTATGCCTATGAGTTCTTGAACCGTTCAGGGCGTAAATTGATGAAGACATCGGCAATTATTGCCCATGAACACCATGAAAAGTGGAATGGAAAAGGCTATCCACGGCAACTTAAAGGCACAGATATTCATATATATGGACGCATTGTTGCGTTGGCAGATGTTTTTGATGCATTGACCCACAAGCGTTGTTATAAGGGTGCTTGGGGAATTGATGAGGTCATTGTTTATATTCAAGAGCACCGGGCTACTCAGTTTGATCCTGAGCTAGTAGATATAATGATGGAGCATCTTGATGAATTTAAGGTTATTGCTGGGATAGTATGATTTTAACGGCTTTCCTTGTTAACCCTATAAATTATTTAATAACGTAACAAAGCATCAAATTAGTTTTGACTGATTCAAATGGTTACAGGCTACATGCCTCCTTTCTTCGACAGTTTCTTGGTCTATTACTGTTTATTTTTATCTCCCAGCTTCATGCCGCCTCAGACAAAGTCAGCATACAGTTAAAATGGCAACATGGCTTTCAGTTTGCCGGTTACTATGCCGCTATTGAAAAAGGATATTATCGTGATGTCGGACTGGATGTCACGCTCAAACCCATTGATTTTTCTAAAGGCTTTGTTGAACAGGTACTCGCTGGTGAATCCGAATACGGTGTTTCCGACAGCACCTTATTGATTTATCATTTAAAAGGTGAGCCTGTAGTACTGCTCAATCAGTTTTTTCAACACTCACCTTTGGTTTTTTTATCTCACAGCGATTCGGGCATAGTCAGCCCTTATGAAATGGCGGGCAAAACTGTTGCCTTTAATTCCACTAATCAGGGTGATGCATCACTCAATGCCTTACTGTTAAAAACATTGGGTGATTTATCAAAAATTCGAGAAGTCCCCTTTGCTACACCGTATTATCAAAATTTTATTGACGGTAAAACTGATGTTGTTTCTGCTTATTCTACCTCACAGCCTTATTTATTTAAGGAGCAAGGGGTAGATGTCAATATCATTAATCCGCAAAGCTACGGAATCAATTTTTACGGGGATAATTTTTTCACTTCCGCGAAAGAACTGAGTGAGCATCCTGAACGTGTCAAGAAAATGAGTCAGGCGACTGTTAAAGGTTGGCAGTATGCACTGGATCATTCAGATGAAATCATTCAACTAATTCGCCAGAAATATGCGCCAGAGCTTTCAGAAGGCTATTTACAATATGAGGCACGGACTACCCGAAAAATGATAATTCCTGACCTGATTAAACTGGGTTCAATAGATGCCAAACGCTACCAGCAAGCAGCGAATAATTACAAACAAATGGGGTTTTCTGAAACCAATCTCATTGCCAAGCATTTTTTTTATAATCTTGCTGGGCAACAAGATTTGATTTCAGTAGAGCTTAGCGACAAAGAACTAGCCTGGATAAAATTGCACCCTCAAATATCTGTGGGTGGAAGTCCAGACTGGACACCGTTTGATTTTGTTGAGAAAAATGGGGAATACAGTGGTATTGCCAATGATTATTTAGAATTGATCGCTAAAAACACAGGCCTGCAATTTAAAGTCAATATTGACCAATGGGGCCACAATTTACAAAAAATCAGGGATAAACAAATTGATGTATTACCGGCAGTTTATTACACAGAGGAGCAAAGTCAATATCTAAACTATTCAACACCCTATTTTGAAATGTTAGATTATTTTTTTATTCGTGAAGATCTTAATCTAAAAACACTCACTGATTTAGATGGTAAACGTGTCGCTATTCCAAAAAAATATGCTCATGAAAATCTGTTAAAAAAATATTTTCCAAAAATACAGATTGTAGTTTTTGATACATTGATCGAAGCTATTGAAGCGGTATTAGAAAATCGTGCCGATATGCTTTATGACACTTATGCTTCACTCTCATATACCTTTAAGAAAGAAGGCATTAATACCATAGTACCTTTTAAGTCAACACGACATTTAGGAAAAAATTCGATTCATTTTGTGACTCAAAAAGACGCTGAAGAACTTTCTTCCATCATACAAAAAGGCCTGAATGCCATCTCTGTTCAGCAAAAACAGGCTATTTATAATAAATGGCTGGGTAAAACACCTGACACTAAAAAGAAAGCTCTGGAATTAACTACAGAAGAACAAGACTGGATAAAGCAATATCGCGTTGTTCGATATGGTGCAAAAAAAGACTGGGCTCCGTATGACTTTGTTAATGTGCAGGGAGAACATATCGGATTGACGGCTGATTATCTGGCACTAATCAGTGAAGTTAGCGGTTTGCAGTTTCAGCCAGTTATAGACGACTGGAATAAATTACTAAAAAAGGCCAGACAACAGCGCATTGATTTACTACCGGCTATTTATTTTTCACAAAAGCGCACCGAATTCCTGATTTTTACTGACGCTTATCAATCCATGCTGGATTATTTCTTTATCAGGGATGATGTGTCTGCTGAAACGCTACAGGATTTGAAGGGTAAAACTCTGGCAATCCCGAAAGGCTATGCCTATATTGCTATGCTCAAACAACTATTTCCGCAGATAAAGATACTGGAAGTGGATAACTTGATGTCTGCTATAGAAAGTGTTCTTGAAAAAAAGGCAGATATACTGCTGGAAACACATGCTGTCCTTAGTTATTTACTGAAACAGAACAGCATTACTACCATCAGGGCATTCAAGGCACGTCCAGGTAAAAGTACCAATTTACACATGGCTGTGACTAAAGATAATACGCTACTGGCGAGTATTTTGAATAAGGCGTTGGAGGCTATACCGGAAACCAGTAAACGGCAGATACGGGAAAAATGGCTTGTCTATCAGCCCAAAAAAGTTATTCTGAATGAAGCAGAGCAGCAATGGCTGAAAAATCATCCAGAGATACGCATTGGAACGGAATCAAATTGGCCCCCTTATGAATTTATTGATCAATCAGGGCAATTCCAGGGGTTTAGTGCAGATATTATTTATTTAATGGAACAACGACTAGGTATAAAATTTAGCATTATTCCACAATACTCCTGGGCTGAGATACTGAAAAAGATACAAGACTACGAAATTGACATGATCGGTAACATTGTAAAAACGCCAGACCGTGAGCGCTATCTTAATTTCACACAGCCCTATTATTCTCCTCCCATCTCTGTTTTTACGCATAAAGAAAGTGATGCAGTTTTCAGCCTTAATGATTTGAAACAGAAAACAGTGGCTGTAGAGAATCAATACTACTTACATAATTTATTAGCTACGCAATATCCTGAAATTAAACTTTATCTGGTTGAAACCACTGAAGATGCATTAAAAGCGCTTTCTTATGGCAATGTAGATGCCTATATTGGTAATCAGGCAGCAGCCAAATGGATAGCCGAGAAAAATGCGCTGACTAATCTGAAAGTTGCATACATTGTCAAGGAGGTTGGCAATGTTCCTGTTAGATTTGGCGTGCGTAAGGACTGGCCGATTTTACAGGGTATTATTAAAAAAACATTGAGAACCATTTCAGAAGTAGATTTATCTGCCATTCGGCATAAATGGCTAGGCATGGGTTCCACTACAAAAAAGATTATTTTAAGCGTGGCAGAACAGCAATGGCTAGATAATCACAAAACAATTCGTTTTACAGGTCACCCAAACTGGCTTCCTTATGAAGCATTTGATAAGCAAGGACACTATATTGGGGTTGTGGCCGAACATTTAAAACTCATCGAACAAAAACTGGGGATTACAGTTGAGATTGTGCCTACTCCATCATGGAGTGACTCAGTGGCAATGGTTAAACGTGGTGAAATTGACATATTGTCTGAAACCAGTGATTCTGATTTACAGTCACATTTAAGCTTTACCCAGGATTATATTTCCAGCCCTGTCGTTATTATTATGAATGAGAATGAGGATTATGTTGAAGGCATTAATCAGATTAAATACAAAAAAGTAGCGGTGATTAAAGAGTATGGCTATGTCCCTGAAATTATTAAAGGATACCCCGATCTAAAGTTGCATATAGTTGATACCTTGCAGGAAGGGTTAACAGCCGTATCAACAGGTAAAATTGATGCATTGATTGCAACGCTGGCTCAAAGCAGTTATCACATTTCCGAACTGGGTATAAACAATATTCGGATTGTTGGAAAAACGGAGTTTAGCACCAAATTAGCCTTCGGTATGCGCAAAGAATTTGCGCCGTTGATCCCCTTGTTTAATCGCGCGCTTGACTCTATTAGCCAAGCTGAAAAACAAAGCATTTTTGATACCTGGAGGAAACACAAATATGTAGAAAAAGTTGATTATCGTTTAATTGTTATAGTCGCTGGAATTTTATTGTTTATTATTGCTGTGGTGGCTTACTGGAATAGAAAATTATCCATTGAAATTAATAAACGTAAAGCCAGTGAGCAAGAAACGCAATTACTGAATCAGCGTTTTTCAATGGCAACAGAACTGGTCTCATTAGGGGTATGGCAGTGGGATTTAAGTACCACCAATACCTTTATTTTTGATGACCGCATGTTTGAAATGTATAAAATGCCTAAACAGGATTCGGTTTCACTTGCACAATGGATAGACAAAATACATCCTGAAGATCATCATCTTGTAGAAGATGCATTGGAATTATTGCGAAAACACGGTGGTCAGCAACATCTTGAATTTCGCATTTTTTGGCCGGATGGAACCATCCGTTATATGTATGCCGGCGCGACTATAGTAGTTAATGAGCAAGGTGAGAGTATAAAATTATTTGGGGTAAACTGGGACAACACCGAACAAAAACAGGCAGAAGCACAATTTAAGTCAATTATAGATGCCTTGCCTCTGGCTATGGTAATCTCAGATAATAGCGGCAAAATATTACTGGATAATCCCCAGGCAATCAAAGAGATTGGCGATAAAAATAGTTTAATTGGCCGAAACACCTTGGAGTTTTATGTAAATCCTCAAGATAAAAACCGGGTTTTTGATATTTTACAAAAACAGGGTGCTATTTCCGAACTGCAAATCCAATATAAAACGGCGACTAATAAAACCATAGATTGTCTGATGTCCATTCTTCCTATCAATTATCAAAATCAGCAAGTATGGTTAGCTGTTATTATTAATTTGACCAACAGAATCAAAAATGAACAAGACCTGGCTGATGCCAAAGAACAAGCAGAAAATGCCAACCGGGCAAAATCAGAATTTCTGGCAAATATGAGCCACGAAATCCGCACCCCAATGAATGCCATTATCGGCTTTACTGAATTGTTGAATGAGCAAATTCAAGAGCCGAAACTGAAATCATTTGTTAAAACCATTCAATCTGCTGGACATAATTTACTGGCTTTAATTAACGATATTCTGGATTTATCCAAAATTGAAGCGGGGAAAATGCAGATTGATAAAGTACCTAGTAATCCACATGATCTATTCACCGAACTGGGCAATATTTTTATGATAAAAATGCGAGAAAAAAAGATTAATTTTATTCTCGACATTGATCCTGTGATGCCACAAAGCTTACAACTGGATACGACACGATTGCGTCAGGTCTTATTTAATTTAATAGGCAATGCAGTTAAATTTACCGAGCAAGGCTTTATTCGTGTAAAAGCCTATATCGATAATGAAGATGATATTCATAGTAAACTCGATTTATTGATTGAAGTAGAAGACACTGGAATAGGCATTTCAGAGAATCAGTTACAGCTAGTTTTTCAGGACTTTGAGCAGTCCAGTGGACAAGATGCCAGGAAATATGGAGGTACTGGATTAGGTTTGTCCATCAGTAAACGATTAGTAGAAATGATGGGGGGACAAATTACTTTAAAAAGCCAGTTAGGCAAAGGCTCAACCTTTACTATTAAATTGGTTGATGTTGATATTGCCTCATTAGCTATTCAAGCTGTCGATGAGACGCCAGTATTAGATGCTCAAATCAGTTTTCTTCCCTGCAATATTTTAATAGTTGACGATATAGCCGATAATCGTGATCTGTTATTAGCTTTGTTTGCTAGTACACAAATAAAGACAGAAACTGCGAAAAATGGTCAGGAGGCAGTTAATAAGGTTAAACAGCACGCTTTTGATCTGATTTTAATGGATATTCGGATGCCCGTTATGAACGGCTATCAGGCAGCTGAGGCCATTAAATTATTTTCCAGCGTGCCAATTATTGCTTTAACCGCTTCGGTCATGACTGATCGATTTGAAGGTCTTAAAAGTAATAATTTTAATGGGTATTTGAGAAAACCGGTGCTTAAAGCTGAATTGCTTAAAGAGTTAAGTCAATTTTTGCCTTTTGAAAACATTACAGTATCGGAAAATACAGAGGAAATAGAACCTTTGACCGGCTCTGAACTAGAATGTCTTGCTGATGCCATTGCAGGCTTGAAAAAATTAAGTGAACAATGCAAAGCAGTTTCCAAAACCAACAAAATATCGGATATTAAAGCATTTGCCGAAGCTTTGCTGGAAATTACCCAACAATACCCTGTCAAGGGCATAGATGATTATGCAAAACAGTTATTAGAAAATATAGATAGTTTTGATATAGCCGCTATTAAGCGAGCATTAAATGATTATCCGCAATTAATTAGTCAGTTTGAGGCGATTCAGATAAAGGTTTTTGATACTTGAATGTGGATTTCATTCGCGTAATGACTGTCACTTCATTCCTGATTTTATGCTGATCCCAATAGCGTGCTTCAATGAAAGCTCGATCAACCACATAAAGTGCATTTTTTTGACTTATCCAATACCAGGCTACCTGGCTTTCTTTGATAAAACGCATTTCATCAATTGAGCGCGTTTCGGTTTGACTATTCACAGGAATACCTGCGCGCATATCATATATGGTCATATTCATATGCCCTTTTTTATTGTCTGTTCCACCCTGACCTGGGTAAATAGGTTGATAATCCTAGAAAAATCAGTTGAGCACGGATTTTGTGGAAAATCTGGGCGAAAAA
>CAZDMC010000005.1:0-19335 GCA_964506335.1 uncultured Methylomarinum sp.
GCAATGGCATCTGGCGAGAGCAAATGGATTACTTCGGATAATTCCAGAGCAGATGTTCAACAATTACGAGCAGAAAGTTCTGCTATTCTGACCGGCATTAATACCGTTTTAGCCGATGATCCTGGTTTGAATGTTAGACTAGAAGATGCAGTACAGCAGCCTGTTAGAGTCATCCTTGATTCACAATTACAAATGCCGGTGACCGCTAAAATGCTGACCTTATTGGGTCAAACCTGGCTACTAACCTGTAGTAACAATCAGTCGAAAATCAAACAACTTGAAAATTCAGGTGCCCTGGTTTTTCAACTTGCCAGCCAGGATGGGCGTTTAGATTTGAATGCTGTTATCTCTTTTTTAGGACAACAGCAAATGAATACTGTACTGATCGAAGCTGGCGCTATTTTAAATGGTGCTTTTTTAATTGAGAACCTGGTTGACGAATGGCTGATTTATATGGCGCCGTGTATTTTAGGTGATAAGGGGCGTGGCTTATTTCATTTACCTGCAATGCAAAACATGGCTGATAAAAAACAACTTAAGCTAAACTCAATAAGACAAATAGGTGCTGATATTAAACTGGTTTTTAATACAAAAAATTAATATGTTTACAGGAATTATTTTAGCCATAGGAAAAATAGCAGCAATAACGCAACAGGGAGGCGATTACCGGTTTAAAATTGAAACAGGAAAATTAGCCATAAATGATGTGATTTTAGGCGATAGCATTGCTGTTAATGGTATTTGTTTAACTGCAGTGGAATTGGGTGCAAACTATTTTTGTGCTGATGTTTCCAATGAAACTATGTCCAGAACTAATCTAAAGACAGCCAGTATAGAAACAGCCGTTAATCTAGAACTGGCACTGACGCCGTCTACTCGACTCGGTGGACATATTGTCAGCGGACACGTTGACGGACTAGGAACAGTGATAACAAAAGAGCCTGATGGACGATCTTTTCGTTTTAAATGTAAAGCACCCGATAATTTAGCGAAATATATTGCAGAAAAAGGGTCTATTTGTATAAACGGAGTAAGCTTAACGGTTAATGAAGTTGAAGGAGCTATGTTCACTGTCAATATAGTGCCGCATACCTTGCAGGAAACTACATTGGGTCATCTGCTTGCTGGCACAGCCGTTAATCTTGAGGTTGATTTGCTGGCGAGATATATGGAAAGATTGATGCAAGGTGATGCTGCTGTGAAATCAACGGGAGCAATAACTGAAGAATTATTACAAAATAGTGGGTTTTTGGCTCAATGAATACAACTGAAGAAATCATAGAGGATTTACGCCAGGGCAAAATGGTTATTATTATGGATGATGAAGATCGTGAGAATGAAGGTGATTTAGTCATGGCGGCTTCATTTACTCAGGCTAAAGATATTAACTTTATGGCAAAATATGGGCGAGGTCTTATTTGTCTGACATTAACCCCGGAAAGGTGTCAACAACTTAGACTGCCCTTGATGGTCAATGAGAATAAAACCGCACATTCTACTAATTTTACGGTGTCAATCGAAGCGGCTCAAGGCGTAACGACAGGAATATCGGCAGCAGACAGGGCTTTAACAGTGCAAGCCGCAGTGGCTAAAAACTCAACTGCAGATGATTTGATTCAGCCGGGGCATATCTTTCCTTTGATGGCAAAAACCGGCGGTGTACTTAATCGTGCAGGCCATACTGAAGCAGGTTGTGATCTGGCAAGACTGGCCGGCGGCGAAGCTGCCGCTGTTATTGTTGAAATATTGAATGAAGATGGCACAATGGCAAGACGTGCAGATCTTGAAAAATTTGCCATACAACATAATCTCAAAATGGGGACTATCGCTGATTTGATTCAATATAGGACTCAGCATGAAAATACCTTGGACAGAATTAGTGAATGTCACTATCCAACCGAATATGGAATTTTCAGATTGTACGCTTATCAGGACAGAAATGATGATAATGTGCACCTTGCCCTGGTAATGGGTAATGTGGCAGGAGATACACCTATTCTGGTACGCGTTCATGCCCGTAATTTGCTGGATGATTTGTTTTCATCAAAACGCTCGGGCAGCTCTATTACTATTAGCGGAGCCATGAAAAAAATTCAGGCGGCAGGGCGCGGTGTTTTGGTTGTGATCAGGCAAAATGAAGATAATAAATCATTAGTTGAGCATATTCATCAATATCAATTACAAGATAATGGTGTGATGGCAATTGTATCAAATACTGAAAACAAAGTAGATTGGCGTACCACAGGTACGGGCGCCCGAATTTTGGCTGATTTAGGCGTGCATAAAATGAAAGTAATGGGAATAGAAAAAAAATATTTCGGACTTTCTGGTTATAACCTAGAAGTGGTTGAGCATACTGAGTAAAGTTTAATCGTTATTGTGTGAATAGCCGCAAAGAATTTAAAATTTATAAAAGAGAAAAGAAATGTCAGCAGTAAAAATAATTGAAGGGAACTTATCTGTTCAAGGTGGTAATTTTTGTATTATAGCGTCTCGATTTAACAGTTTTATTGTGAATCAACTAGAAGGTGGAGCTATTGATACTCTAATTCGGCATGGTGCTAATAAAGCGGATATTTGTCTGGTTAAAGCCCCAGGTGCTTTTGAATTGCCGATAGTGGTTCAGCGCGTTGCAGCCACTAAAAAATACGATGCCATTATTGCTTTAGGTGCAGTGATAAGAGGAGGAACTCCGCATTTTGAATATGTTGCTGGAGAGTGTGTAAAAGGTATTGCCTCAGTTTCTTTACACTATAATGTACCGGTCAGTTTTGGTGTGCTTACGGTCGATACTATTGAACAAGCCATTGAACGTGCTGGCACTAAAGCAGGTAATAAAGGTGCAGAAGCTGCATTATCGGCAATAGAAATGGTCAGTTTGTTTAATAATCTGGAGGATTGATGAGTTTGGCTAAAACCAATGCCAGAAAATGTGCTGTTCAGGCACTTTACCAATGGCAAGTATCAGGGGAAAGTTTAGCCCGAATTGAAATGAATTTTTTAGAAGAAGAACGCCTGAAAGGAGCGCAAAAAAAATATTTTTCTGAAATTTTCCATGGTGTTCCTCAACAGCTTAATGCCATTGATGAAGCCTTGGCCGATTTTGTAGACCGACCGGTTGAAAAAATAGACCCGGTAGAAAGAGCTATTTTAAGAATTGGTGTTTACGAATTAATCAATCGTCTGGAGACGCCCTATAAAGTCATCATTAACGAAGGTGTGAATCTGGCAAAATGCTTTGGTGCTGATGGCAGTCATAAATATGTCAATAGTATTTTAGACAAGGTAAGCAAGAAAAAGCGGGCAATAGAAATTAAATCGAAAGCTGATAAGTTATAAGCATTCTGGTGTCTGTTTCAGAGTTTGGCCTTATCAAGCAATATTTTACCCAGCCATTAAATAATACCTCGATTAATCAATTAGGTATTGGTGATGATTGTGCCTTGATGACAGTGCCCACCGGATATGAATTAGTTATAACCACAGACACCATGGTTGAAGGCACCCATTTTTTTGCTGATGTCAAACCAAGGCAATTAGGCCATAAGTTACTGGCTGTTAATTTAAGTGATTTAGCGGCAATGGGAGCAACACCTGTTTCGCTGATGCTTGCACTCACCATACCCCATATCGATGAATACTGGCTATCAGAGTTTTCACAGGGTTTGAAAAAATTGGCTAAACAGTTTTCTGTCGATATTATTGGTGGCGATACCACTTCAGGTTCGCTGACTTTAACAATTCAAGCCATGGGCATAGTTCCTCAAGGCCAGGCTTTAAAACGATCAAATGCGAAAGCCGGGGACTTTATATTTGTTACCGGAACCCTTGGTGATGCCGGGCTAGGATTAAAGATAGCCCAAGGATATTCCTGCGCCTCAGCAGAACAGGCCTTACAACAATTTCACCAACCGGAACCGAAAATTTATGAGGGTATTGCAATAAGAAATTACGCCACTGCCTGTATTGATTTATCCGATGGCATTGCCTCTGATGTAAAGCATCTTTTGCAACTAAGCGGAGTAGGTGCCAGATTAGACTGGGATAAAATTCCCCGATCAAAGCAAGTTGATCAATACATAAAAGAAACGGGAGACTGGTTGTTACCACTAACAGCAGGCGAGGATTACCAATTATGCTTTACAGTGAGTCCCGATAAAGTAGATTTTATCAAGATAGAATGTACTCAAGTGGGGGTAATTGAAGCAAAACAAGGACTGAGAATTCAGCGTTTCGGTGTCATAAGCGATTTGGAGGTAAAAGGTTTTGAGCATTTTCGTTAATTCTGAATATGGCAAAAATAAGTTATCTATTGCCGATATTTTGAAAAACCCTATTTTATTTTTAGCCTTTGGTTTTGGCTCTGGCCTGATAAAAAAAATGCCTGGCACTATGGGTACCGTGGCAGCCATTCCTGTTTATTTGCTTTTTGTACAAGCTGACTTCTGGCTGTTTAGTCTTTTAATTATGTTAGTGACAGTCTCAGGAATATGGATTTGCGAATCAGCAGCCAGAAAGTTGGGGGAACACGATTTTGGCGGAATTGTCTGGGATGAAATCGCAGGTTTTCTGATTACTTTATGGTGGGTTCCATTTTCATGGTATGCCGTTTTCCTGGGCTTTGTTTTTTTCAGAATTTTTGACATTCTAAAACCATGGCCTATTCGCTGGATAGACCAGAAAGTTGATGGCGGCCTGGGCATCATGCTGGATGATGTCATTGCAGGCATTTTTGCAGGCGGGCTGTTATTGTTTGTTATTTAATTAAAGATACAATATTGTCTGACTACCTTACTCTCGGCATATTATATGAAAATTTCATTTGAAATAGTTCCAAGAACACAACAGGCATTTGATGAACAGTACTGCTTTGCCTCAAGCTTAGCCCAATCCATTAGTATGATCAATGTGCCTGATATTCAACGCTTTGATATCAGAAGCTGGGATACCGGAAAGAAAATTGACCGCAATATCCATCAATTTGTGCCTCACTTTAGAGCAACAGATTTTTCTTTGGAAGCTGGGGATATATTTAAAATAATTGAAGAAAATAATTTAAATCATGTGCTTTTAGTGTCTGGTGATCCGCCTGAGGGAATGCGTAAAGTGCATAATACCAGTGTGCTTGATTTAATTGCTGCAGTGAGTAAACAATTCCCTGATTTAACAATTCATGCAGGTTTTGACCCTCATAGGAGTGGACTTCAGGAGGAGTGTGATTATGTTTTTAGAAAAGTAGATGCAGGTGCTAGCAGTTTTTTTTCACAACCTTTTTATGATGCTCGCTTAATAGAAATTTATGCAGAACATTTGCAGGAGCTTGATATTTTTATAGGGCTAAGCCCAATTACCACGGCTTCTTCAAAAAATTATTGGGAAGTTAAAAATAAAGTGAAGTTTCCTGTGGCTTTTAAACCTGAGTATGACTGGAATATTGATTTTTCTAATCAGGTTATAAATATGGCGCGTGATATGGATTTTAATATCTACTTTATGCCGATAAGAATTGATTTAGAACGTTTTTTTGGGAAACTTGATTTAAGCTAAAATCTGTTCCCAGATTGTCGTGCAGTAGATTTTGAACGGATTTTTAGAACGCTTTGGTTTTGTTTCTAAACATAGCAGAGTGTAGAGCGTACTCTGCTATATGGAATATGTGCGTTACTTGGTACGTAATCCATCAAGAGAAGCAAATTTTACTTTAGCTGCTTTTAAAGCATCTTCGCCTTCTGTCATTTGGCCTTTTTTGACAGCTGATTTAGCTTTTCTCAACAAGGTATTCGCTTTACCACGTGCAATATCAACTTTATCGTTTTCGTTGATTTCTTTACTCAAAGCTTTTGCTTGTTTGATGTGTTTTAAAATTGTTGCTGTATCACGTTCTTCTTCAATCGCTTCAACTGCCATGCTAATGTGCTCGTCAATCATTTTAACGGCTTGTGGAAATGGTGTACAGCTTCTACCTTCGTCATCTACACCATTTTTACATGCAGCAAACGCAGAGGTAGAAAACATGCCTAAAGTAAGTGCTAGAGTAGTAGCAAGAATAACGCTTTTTAATAATTTCATAGAAACCTCATTTAGTTATTTTTTATGGAACAAATAGCAAACAGTAGCTATAAGCTAGTTAGGATTCTAGCATAGTCTGAATGAATATTGCATGAATAAATACACTCATAAAACTAAGGGAGATAAAAATTTTGCTTAATCATCTTCTCTTTTTACGGTGATCTGAATTTCATTGATTGCAGAAGTTGAATTCACTATTTCAAACAAGATCGGGGCGCAACAGACAGAACAATCTTCGAAATATTGCTGCTCTTCAACAGAACTGTCGACCAGAATCTCAATTACCTCGCCGCAATAAGGGCAAGAAATACTGTATTCATCCACGCCAAACAGATTAGACTTTTCTGAGTAACACGTCCAGCCATGCCATAGGTAACAAGCGCTTCAAATAGGCAAATAAATATGTCGGAAAGGTCACGTAATAACGTATTTTTGGTTTTTCAGATTCCAGTGCATGAATGACTTTTTTAGTAACGGCTGTTGCAGCTAAAGTAAAAGGTACCACAGGGCCATCTTGTTGAAGACGATTTTCCATGCTTTTATAGGCTTCTGAATGAACACTAGATGCCTTGTTGATGTTTGCTTTAAATAAAGCAAACGCATTTTTTCTAAAATCACTTTCAATAGGGCCAGGTTCTACCAGAGACAGCTTTATATTGGTGTCGTGAAGTTCAAGCCGTAAAGTGTCTACCAAGCCTTCCAGGGCAAATTTGCTGGCGTTATAGGCCCCTCTGTATCTCATGGCGACAAAGCCTAGAATAGAGCTATTATAAATAATTCGGCCATGTCCTTGTTGTCGCATGATGGGAATGATTAAATTAGTCAACTCATGTGTTCCAAAAAAATTCGTTTCAAACTGATTTCTTAAAACATCCCGGCTTAAATCTTCTACAGCACCTGGCTGGCCAAATGCACCATTATTAAACAGACCATCTATTGGTCCATTACACAATTTGAGCAGTTGTTTGACTGCCTTTTGAATACTTGTTGAATCGGCCAAATCTAATTGTAAAGTTTCAAAGCCCTGTTTTTGTAATGCTAAAACATCCACTTCTTTTCTTGCTGAGCAGATGACTTTATGGCCTCTTTTTTTTAATTCAATCGCTGTGATGTAACCGATGCCTGTTGAACAACCGGTGATGAAAATGGTTTTTGCTACAGCCATTATCGGGCAAGTTCTATTTCGTTATATTTAAAAGTTTTTGCACTACTGCAATCAATAGAAAAAACCAGTGTGTCCATAGTGCTATCCATGCTCAATTGACTCGATTCCACACGTTTACATTGACCTGTTGCTAATGCTTTTTGAGCGGCTATACGTCTAAATTTTTCAATTTCAGGTAAGCGCACCTGAAACGATGTGGTCATGCCTAATGATTGCTCTGGCAAATAAGGTGGAATAGCATAGCTGGAAAACTGCATAGGATTATTTTCAATCAATAACTGATTTAGAGCACTTTGCTCTTTTGTATCTCTTATTCGAGTCAATTCCAGCTCACTTTGTTTTTCTAATTCAGCGGCTAGTTGCTGTTTCAATTCCTGTTCACTGGTTTGTTTCTTTTTTGCATTGATCAAACCCATTAACCCTCTTGTTTTTATCTTAATTTGAGGCGCACTATTTTCTTCGATACAGGGTGCTGATTGATAGCTCGTATCACCCGGGTCATCAGTGCATTTAAAGACAGCGGCAAGTGCATTGGATGATGAAACGGCTATACCGGTCAAAATCAATAACTGTATAAGTTTCATATTCACCCCTATATTAATGGACAATGATATTCTATCAGGCTTGCTCATCTTGTAAAACCGTTTTTTCTTGATGGTTTTGACAAGCCATTACAAAGTAAGATAGCAGTTATTAGCATTAATACTGTAAAAAACCAAAAATAACCTGCCCTTGCCAGCTTACTACTACCGTCAGTATTGACAATAAAAGGAATGCCAGAGGGGATCGAACGGCTAGATACAGGAGCTATTTTATATTCTGGCATGATTGAAAGCTGACAAAATCATGTTAGATTCATTAAAATAGTGAACTTTATACTACATCTCTCGTCAGATGAACTTAATTTTAAATAGGATATAAGCGCTAAAATGACAGAAGTAAGTCTAAGTAATTCCCAAGCTTCTTTTCAACAACTTAAATCTTACATTAATGGACATATCATCGGTCAACAGGGTTTAGTCGACAGAATGCTGATTGCCCTACTGGCGGATGGACATATATTAGTAGAAGGTGCACCAGGTCTGGCCAAAACACGGGCAATTAATGTGTTAAGCAAAGGCATAGAAGCGGATTTTCACCGGGTTCAGTTTACCCCGGATTTATTACCTGCTGATTTAACCGGAACGGAAATTTACCGCCCTCAGCAAGGCACCTTTGAATTTCAAAAAGGTCCTTTATTCCATAATCTGGTATTAGCAGACGAAATCAATCGTTCACCGGCTAAAGTACAGGCGGCTTTACTGGAAGCCATGGCAGAAAGACAAATTACCGTAGGCAGTATGACCTATCCATTACCTGAATTATTTATGGTAATGGCAACTCAAAACCCGATAGAGCAAGAAGGTACTTATCCTTTGCCCGAAGCCCAGCTGGATCGATTTTTATTGCATATAAAAATCGATTATCCAGAGCCGGAACATGAAAAAAGCATATTGCACCTGGCTCGCAGCGAAGCCAAGGGTGAAAAGCAAACAATAATTGAAAATTTTCAGCCGATAAGCCAGCAAACCGTATTAAATGCCCGCCAGGAAGTGCTGGACATTTATATGGCCGACGCCCTTGAAAATTATTTACTGCAAATTATTTTGGCCACACGAAACCCAGCCGCTTATGGTGAAGATTTAGCCGGGTGGTTGCAATATGGTGCCAGTCCAAGAGCCAGTATTGGTCTTGATCGATGTGCCAGAGCCAGGGCCTGGTTACAGCAGCGAGATTTTGTAGGGCCTGAAGATATTCAGGAAATGGCTTATGATATTTTAAGTCATCGACTCATTTTGTCTTATGAAGCAGAAGCTGAAGGCATTACCCCCGATCATTTTATTAAAGAATTGATTTCCAGAATTGCTGTGCCTTAAATGAAAGCTGTCACAAACACAGAAAGCGAACTGATTTCAGTCAAGTTAAATACCTTGATTGGCCTGGCAAAACCGGCTGCAATACTTAATCTACATCAGTCTACTATTCGTTCAAAACAAAGCGGTGGTTTTGTTTCGCGTTTTAAGGGACGCGGTATGGAATTTGATGAATCTAGACTGTATCAGGCCGGTGACGATATACGCAGTATTGATTGGAAAGTGACGGCTCGTACCGGGAAAACGCATACTAAAATATTTCGCGAGGAAAGAGAACGTCCCATTTTTATTTCGGTAGACCATCGTCCTTCCATGTTTTTTGCGACGCGTGGCGTTTTTAAATCGGTACAGGCGGCCAAAATTGCCGCTTTACTAGCCTGGAAAGCACAACTTCAGGGAGACCGGCTGGGGGGACAGTTATTAACAGAATCTTATTGTCAGGAATTGAAGCCACAAAATGGTAAACATGCGGTACTACGATTTTTTAATGCCTTGGTCAAACATAATAAAAAATCAGACAAGCAATATACTCTCAACGATGCCATCGCTCGCTTAGTCCAACACGCACGTCCAGGCAGTCTGGTTTATATTATTAGTGATTTTCGTGGTTTCAATGATAAAACTGAAAATCATCTGGCTAAATTATCTCGCCATTGTGAAGTAGTGTTAATTCAGATTTATGATCCACTGGAAAGCCAATTGCCTAAAAAAGGACGTTATCGCTTTACTAATGGGCAGAGTGATACAGTCATTGATTCAGCAGATAGCGCACGAATACAGCAGTATCAACAGCGTTATCTTGACCGTCTTAATCGCCTGCTCCATATCGTTAAGAAAAATGGTATTGGAATAATGCATTGTAGTACCGCCCAAGACCCCATTGAGGTATTGCGATAATGCCGCCAGAAAAACTCGATTTAAGAGATATTCACTTGCCACAGAGCATTGGCTGGTGGCCGCCTGCCATAGGCTGGTGGTTATTAGCTGTGTTAATTCCATTACTGTGCTTTCTGATCTTCTACTTATATAAACGTATTACTCGTAAAACAGCCATCAAAACGGCTAAAAAATTATTAGACAAGATAAAAAAGGATAGCTCATTAGACAATATGCATAAATTGATAGCACTTTCTGAATTACTAAGACGGGTTGCCATCAGTATTTCCCCTAGAGAACAAGTGGCTAGCTTGACGGGTAAGGCCTGGCTGAAATATTTAGATAGCACAATCTTGGGCACACCCTTTTCCAAATTGCCTGGTGCTTTACTGGCCAATAGCCATTACCAAAAAACAGCACCTACTGACAGTGAATTAATGCAGTTAATGAAAATCTGTGAAAACTGGCTGAACAGCCCAAAAAATTACAAAAAGTGATTCATTTAGAATGGCCCTGGTTATTACTGGTCCTGCCTCTGCCCTTTTTTATACGCTGGTGGGTAGCGGCTGATACACCTGCTGATCAAGCCGCATTAAAAGTCCCTTTTATTGAGGATTTTAGCTTTGCTGAGACGCAAACAGTTTCCCAAAATAAACAATGGCCTTTATTGTTAGCCATGCTGGCCTGGTTGTTCCTGGTGCTTGCCAGTATGCGGCCACAATGGCTGGGTGATCCTATAGAACAAGCGGTAAGTGGGAGAGATTTAATGCTGGCGGTGGATTTATCTGGCAGTATGGAGGCGCAGGATTTTAAAGTAGAAAATAACTGGGTTGATCGCCTGAGCGCAACCAAATTTATAGCTACACAGTTTATTGAGCGGCGAGTAGGTGATCGCCTGGGTTTAATATTATTTGGTAGCAAGGCTTATTTACAAACACCGCTAACTTTTGATAGAACTACCGTCATTACTTTTTTAAATGAATCATTTATAACTTTAGCCGGTGAAAACACAGCGATAGGTGATGCTATTGGCCTTGCCGTCAAGCGTTTAAGAAAACAGCAGTCTGATAGCCGGGTATTGATATTATTAACCGATGGTGCCAATACAGCCGGTGTGATAGAACCTATAAAAGCCGCTGAATTAGCAGCAGAAAATGACTTAAAAATATATACTATTGGCATCGGTGCTGATGAAATGATAGTCCGTAGTTTTTTTGGTTCACGCAGGGTTAATCCTTCCAGAGACCTGGACGAAAAAACACTCATAGCTATTGCTGAAAAAACCGGCGGGCGTTATTTTAGAGCCAGAAATACCCAGGAGCTTGAGACCATTTATCAATTATTAGATGTGTTAGAACCCGTAGAAAAAGACAAGCAGTTTTTTAGACCTAAAACCGAGCTGTATCATTGGCCATTAGCCGTTACATTATTGTTAGCTGGCCTTATCAGTATCAGCCGTATGAACTGGAGCCGAATAAAAAAATGAGCTTTGCCGAATTTCATTTTATCAGGCCTTATTACTTACTGGCTTTTATCCCCGTCATGGTGCTCATTCTGAGTCTACTCAAAAATAAACTAAACCAAGGTAATTGGTCGGCTATCTGTGATCCGGCATTATTGCCTTTTGTGATACAAGATCGCAATGTCAATCACAGTCACTGGTCATTAACGGTGGGTTCTTTTACTACTTTACTGATTATTATAGCGTTGGCAGGCCCCGCCTGGGAAAGATTACCTGCCCCTGTTTTTAGAAATGATGCGGCATTAGTTATTGCGCTGGATTTGTCACGTTCTATGGATGCAACAGACATAAACCCCAGTCGGTTAATTAAGGCGCGTTATAAAATAATTGATATTCTTAAGCAACGTAAAGATGGACAAACCGCCTTACTGGTTTATGCTGGAGATGTTTTTACAGTCACTCCATTAACGGAAGATAATGAAACCATTGTTAGCCTGGTTAAAGCACTTACTACGGATATTATGCCTAGTCAAGGCAGTAATACGGTTCTGGCTATAGAAAAAGCCGTTGATCTATTAAAACAGGCGGGTTTACAAAAAGGTGATATTTTATTGGTAACTGATGAAGTGGATTTTGATATTGCCAGCGATACTGTCCAGTCTATTAACAATTATCGTTTATCAATATTAGGGGTAGGTACAGAAGAGGGAGCGCCAATAAAAGACAATCAGGGCGGTTTTGTTAAAGATGCCTCGGGCAATATCGTTGTTCCCAGGTTGAATAGTAATGAATTATCTCGGCTTGCCAGCCAGGGTAATGGTTTATACCGACTAATCAGTAATGATGATAGTGATATAGCCGCATTGCTCAATCAGTTTGATAAAGCCGTTCAAGCGGAGACTAAAGTAGGCCAGGAAAACAATAATTTATTCATTGATCAATGGATCGAAAAAGGCCCCTGGCTATTATTACTGATTTTACCTTTTGCCGCGTTCAGCTTTAGAAAAGGTTTATTATCATTAAGCTTCATTTTATTATTGCCTTTTTCAGAATCAAGCGATGCACTAGAATGGAAAGATTTATGGACGACTCAAAACCAGCAAGCCCAACAGTCTTTTAAACAACAAAATTATCAGCAAGCGGCTGAGCAATATAATAATTTACAATGGAAAGCGGCGGCGCAATACAAAGCAGAGCAGTTTGAACAGGTCATTGAGACATTAAAAGAGGATCAAACGGCTAATGGTTTCTATAATAAAGGAAATGCCTTGGCACAGACAGGTCAATTAGCTGAAGCCATAGCGGCTTATGACCAGGCTTTAGCAATTAATCCTGATAATAAAGATGCAAAGCATAATAAAGAACACGTTGAAAAAGAATTAGAAAAACAAAAACAGCAACAACAAAAGGATCAGCAAAAATCTGAGGATGAAAGCTCAGAAAAGGGTGAAAGTTCAGAGAAAAATGAACAAGGCGATAATTCCGAACAAGCAGATGAGCAAAATAATACTGATCCAGACAAAAATCCCGAAGACTCTGAGCAACAAGGCGAACACCCGCCCTCGGACAAAAATGATGAAGCTGAACAATCAGCACAGTCTCAGGAAAATGAGAAAGAGCAAGATAAAGAACAATCAATGCCTGAGTCATCTGACTATGACGAATCAGAACAGGCAACTGAGCAATGGCTAAACCGCATAGATGACAATCCAGCCGGTTTATTAAAACGCAAATTTGAATATCAATATAAACAACGTGCTAATAAAAACGCTAATCCAAAAAACTGGTAAATACACATCTAAACTATGCTTTTTTCCTGTCTCAACATGATTTCCCATAAACTTAAATTGGCAGTGCTATGTTTAAGTGTTTTTCTATCTATATTTAACTCGGCGTTAGCAGTTGAAATTAAAGCCACCCTGGATCGAAATCCCGTCAATATTAATGAATCCTTTCAGATCACTTTTTCAGCAACTGAATCACCTGATGATGATCCTGACTTTAGTCCTCTGGAAAAAGATTTTACAATATTAAATCGAAGCCATCAGAGCAATTCATCCTGGATAAACGGGCAATCGTCTAAATCTATCCAATGGGTTTTAAGTGTTATGGCAAAGCAAACAGGTCGTCTTTTAATACCTGCCATTGCTTTTGGTGATGATGTAAGTGGGCCTGCTTTTATTAAAGTAAAGAACAAAATAGCCGCTAAACAAGGCGATAATGAAGATTTATTTTTGGACGTTGAGGTTTCTACGCAGACCCCCTATGTACAATCACAAATTCTATATACCGTACGCCTGTATCATAGAATTGGCCTGGCACAGGGTAGTAAATTAAGCGAACCCAAAATGGCAGATGCAGTTATTGAAAAATTAACGGACGATAAAAACTACGACACCGAGCTTAATGGCCTTGCTTATGCTGTTATAGAACGAAAATACGCTATTTTCCCTCAAAAAAGTGGAGTGGCGACTATTGAACCTCTGGTGTTAACTGCACAAGTCGTTGTATCTAGTTCTCAGCAGCGTTTTAATAACTTTTTTAACAGGCAGGCAACTAAAACCAGACGAGTAACATCTAAAGCTATTACCCTAGATGTACAAGCAGCCCCTGCTAATTTCAAAGCCAGGCACTGGATTCCAGCAGAATTTGTCCATATCGAAGAAAAATGGTCTGGAGATATCACCAATATGAAGATAGGAGAGCCGTTAACTCGCACCTTAACCTTGCTTGCTAAAGGAACAACGGTTGCTCAATTGCCTGAATTAGAAGGCCTGGCCACAACAGATTATTTAAAAACTTACCCTGACCAAGCCGTTTTAAAAGAAAAAAAACAAGCGGATGGCATTATTGCTTTTAGAGAACAAAAAATCGCCTATATCCCCTCAAAATCAGGTAGCTATACGTTACCCGAAATAAAAGTACCGTGGTTTAATACCCGAACACAGCAAATGGAAATAGCTCGTATTCCGGGAGTCACCGTAACGGCCATTGGTTCATTGGCAACAGCAGAAACTAAAACAGCCATTCAGGGAAATACGATAACGACTGAATCCATTACTATTCCCAAAGAAAACAAATTCTGGATGTGGTTTTCACTTTTTCTTATAGTGGGCTGGCTGATCACTCTATTTTTCTTTCTAAAAAAACAGCAACCTAAGCAGAATGAAAATCAAGTTAGCAATAAAGAAATATCGCTAAAAGAAACGATTAACAGGCTAAGACAGGCCTGTAGTGAAAACGATCAGTTAGCGGCCAAAAATGCCTTATTAGCCTGGGGGAAAATTAAATTCAACAATAATAATCTATCTGAGATTGCATTACATTGTGAAGCCCGGTTAAGAGATGAAATTTATTGGTTAAATCAGAATCTTTATGCAGAAGAAGTAGTACCCTGGCAAGGTAAAAAATTATTTCAATTTTTTACCGAAAATAAAGCACGAGAAAAAATAGCCATAATTAATACAAATGAACTGGAATCGCTTTACAAAGAGTAAAGTAATAGAGGGTCTATTCAGACTCTCAAGCTTAGGCAACTCGCAAAAAATAACCCACCACCTTGCTTGTCTTTTTGTCTGTCTTGCGCGTTACAACTCTGGGTACATAGCCAGCTATGCGCCCTACGTTGTGCCTTGAAGACAAACAAAATCCTGCGCATCTGGCGGGTTATTTATTGCGAGTTGCCTTAAAAACATGAACGGGCTTCAACAATGAGTTTATTAAATCAGGTTTTGCAGGATCTAGAAAAACGAAATGCAGAACAGGACATAATGCAAAACCAGGGATCTGAAATTAAAACAGTAGCAGATCAGCCTAAGTCGTCATTTTATTTTCTGTTAGTTTTATTTTGCGTTGCACTGATTGTTGTTTTTATAGCTTTTGGCTTTCTTAAAGAAGAAAATACTGACTCTGTTATTGAGCAGGATACCCTCTTAGCTAAAATTCCAGCTAAATTAAAAACTAGTACGCTGCCTAAACTCGTTCCGCTGAAGAAAACAAAAACCACTTTGGCTGTTAAACCGGCAGTCACTGTAAAAAAACCAGAACCCAGCCAGCAGAAAATTCAAATTCCAAAAATAATTGATGAACAAAAACCTGTTTCAGCTGCTGCTATTGTTTCTCAAGCTATTAGAAAACCCCTTGCCAAGCCCATAGACAATAAACAAAAAGCAAAACAACTTTTTACAAGCATTAATAAACAACAAAACAAAGCAAATCTACGACCCGATCTTGAGTTGATTTTAAAACTAAACCCAGAACACCTTAAAGCACGATTATTTTTAGCGAATACTTTAATGCTTCAGGGGCTGGCTAATGAAGCGGCAAGCGTTTTAGATCAAGGCTTAAAGTTATTCCCACAAAGTTTGCCATTAATTAATCTTCGTAGCCAACTTTATTTACAAAAAAAACAAGCAACAGCAGCATTGCTTATTTTACAAAATATTGATTTTGAATATCAGCAAGATGAGGCTTATTTAAGCCTATTAGCAGTAGCCTATCAGCAGAACAATGAAAACCTTAAGTCCTTAGCAAGCTATCAGAGTTTAATTATAATCAATCCGCAGCAAGCTAAATACTGGCTAGGTTTAGCCGTGGCATGGGAAAAACAAGGGAACAAAAGCCAGGCGCTTAATGCTTATCAACAGGCATTGAATAAAAACACATTAAAAGCATCTATAGTGAGTTATATCAGGCAAAGAATAGCTGCGCTCAATTAATTAATATTGAGCCATATGGCTTTGAACCTAGAAAAATCAGTTGGATCACGGTTTCTAGGTTGAACCTAGATAAATCAGTTGACCGCTTACACTTGTGCATAAGCCATAGTAAAGTCTGTATTACTCAGTTTTTTATTGCTCACCCATTCGGTGAGTGGTATTCGCTTCACGGTTTTGTGAATAAATCTGGACGAAAAATCCTGCACAATAGCTCTCAATAAGGACTATGGCCATTATTTTCGAGCTATTCTTTGTCTTTTTCGCCCAGATTTTTCACAAAATCCGTGATCAACTGATTTTTCTAGGTTGAATGGATATAAAATAGACACAGAGGCCACCAAGCTTAAAAAAGTGGCAATAAATTAACAAAGCAGTAATATATAGAATTGAACGATAACTTTGAGGCCTTTGTGTTAAAAAACAGGTAACTATTAATTACCAAGTTAGTTAATAAAAGTAAATGTCATGAAAGAAAATAACAAAGTCATCGTTTCTAATTCCTTGTTAGTGGGCGCTGGAAAAAGTAGTCGTTTGGCAGCTATTCGAGATAAGGCACAACAACAATCTATTGATATTAATAAACAGCCTAGGCAATTTTCAAAGCAGTTAAAGTTAGAAAACAAGGCAGCATTACAGCACGCCGTTAACTTGATTGAACAGAGAATGGCTGAAATTTTAAGAGCTTATCCAGTGGGGAAGAAAAATACCTTTTTTAAGATAAAGTATGGGATTAAAGTGGATGAGATAAGAAAAATGTCGATTAAACAGGATTTTCATTTATTGCAGTTGAATTCAATAGATATTCATAAATTTCATTTAATTGAGAACCTTGATTTTAGTGGTAAAACTGCAGTGTAGTATGGATGGATATAATGAGAACACTGATAATTTTTTTGCTGATAACCCTTTCATCTATCGCGTTTTCAGCTGACTGGAATAAAATAAATGGTTTGTATGCAGTGACCCCGGAAAATTATCTGGATTCACCTAAGAACGAGCTAAAAGACACGCATTACAGATTTCAGCTAACCGGAAAAAGTGCTAAAAATTTATATGCGGCTATTAAAGTTACGCCGGTAAAAGATGAATGTACTAATGCGCAAGCTAAAAATATAGGTAATATGCAGTGCCTGTATTTTAAAGAAAGCTCAAGCTATGAGTGTCATTTTTCAATCAATATTGCTGAACAAAAAATAGAGTATGGTGTCGCATGTTAATGTACAAAACAGGATATATTACTTTACTCTGTTTTTATTGCCGGTAATTTGTGACGATGAATAGAGTTGTCAACTTATTTCCAGTTTGGGCTATCCTGCTTTCAGGTATTGCCTATGCCAATGCAGAAGTTTTTGCATCGTATAAAAGCATTATTGTACCTTTGCTGGCTTTAGTCATGTTTAGTATGGGGATGACTTTAAATTGGCGCGATTTTAAAGCTGTACTTAAAAAACCAGTGGTTATTGCCATTGCTGTAACCATTCAATTTCTGCTAATGCCGCTGTTCGCTTATGGACTATCCATTGCACTGAATTTATCGAAAGAAATTATGACAGGAATGGTATTGGTCGGTGCCAGTGCAGGTGGCACAGCGTCTAATGTGATTTGTTATTTAGCAAAAGGTGATGTGGCCTTGTCTATTTTGATGACAGTTGTTTCAACTTTGTTTGCCGTGCTATTAATGCCAGTACTCACTTTTTTATACTTGAATCAGCTTGTACCTGTGCCTATTGAAGGCATGTTAAAAAGTATTTTGCTGATTGTATTGTTGCCGGTGTTTTCAGGCACAGTACTGAATGGTTTTTTTAGCCAGCATTTAAAAAAAATTCAAGTTGTATTTCCTCTATTATCTTCACTAGCCATTGTTTTGATTATTGCAATAATTGTTGGCTTAAATCATGACAATTTAAGTGATTTAGCCTTCCCTGTATTACTTGCCGTTTGTTTGCACAATACTTTAGGTCTGATTTTTGGTTATAGTATTCCCAGATTTTTAAAGTATGACGAACGAACATGCCGTACCGTTTGTATTGAAGTCGCTATGCAAAATTCAGGATTGAGCGTAGCCTTGGCTATTAAGCATTTTTCAATGGCCGCAGCTTTACCGGGTGCTTTATTCAGTATTTGGCATAATATTTCTGGAAGTTTACTGGCTTTATTTTGGCGGACTAATAGAGACTAGTACAGCACCCAGTAAGTTATGCTAATAATATGGTGAAGATGGGTTTTTGAGAGCAAGGCAAATGAGCGTAGGCCTAGGAGGCTGTCCGAGAATAGAAGTCGTAGCGAGGGGAAGCTATTTTGAGTCGGGTTTTTTGATTTTTTGAGGCGAATAGCTGGCTCTTTAACGAAAAAAATCGGGAAATCCGACCAAAATCAGCTTTTCTGCAGTAGACTTTCTATTCTCGGACAGCCTCCTAGCAGGCTAAGTCAAGCTCATTTAACGCAGCTATCGAAAATATAGACCGGCATATTGTTAGTAGAACTTACTGGGCGCTGTACTAGATGTAGAAAGGGGTAGCAAAATGGAAATCTGGATTGATGCAGATGCATGCCCAGTAGTCATAAAAGAAGTTTTATTTAAAGCGGCTAAACGAGTCCAGGTAACTATTACTCTGGTTGCTAATCAGTATATACGGATCCCGCCTTCTCGCTATATCAAATTTATTCAAGTGGCATCCGGCTTTGATGTGGCTGATAATGAAATCGTTAAACGTTTAAATCAGGGCGACCTGGTTATTACCAGTGACATTCCTTTGGCAGCAGAAGTGATTGAAAAAGGGGCGAATGCGCTCAATCCGCGTGGACAACTTTATACGGCAGAAAATATTAAAGCCATTTTAAATATGAGGGACTTTATGGATACTTTACGTAGTAGTGGAATTGATACGGGAGGCGCATCTACACTCAGCCAGAGTGAGAGACAATCTTTTGCAAACCAGCTTGATAGATGGTTGCTTAAGCGGTCGAAATTGCTTTAAAAATGAGTTTTTGCTGTTATATAAAGTTATTCAACCTAGAAAGATCAGTTGGGCGCGGATTTATAGTGCAAGCTATTGGTTTAACAGTGCTTTGGTCAGATTATCCTAGATAAATCAGTTGACCGCTCAGTTTGTGCATAAGGGATTGAATAGT
>CAZDMC010000006.1:0-6614 GCA_964506335.1 uncultured Methylomarinum sp.
AGATTCAATGTTGCCTGCAGCAGAATCTTACAAAGGCACTGTATTTACCCCTTAGTTATATTACTAACGATAAGGTTCTAAGGAACGTGAACGAAATAATTTCGATAAGAAGAGAAGCTTTGTAAATATTTCGCTAGCACTCTTCGTCAAAATAATATTGACGGAGTGCTAGTTGCAAGGCTTGTTTCGTACACGTCCTTATTTGCTGCAAGGTTGAAATAAAAAAGGGTTAATTCAATGACTGAGACTTTTATTCAAATTGCGGGAATATCCATCATTGGCATGGCTTTTCTGCAAATTGTCCATTTTGGTGTATCTCTCTTACGCTCAGCATCATACAGGCGTCTCCAATGTAAAGAAGAAATGGCTGTGCTAGAGAAACAGGTCTTAGTGCATGCTTTTAGTTTGACTTTGGCGAAAAACAAGAAGAGTGGTGCCTGGGAAGGTTATCGAAAATTCACCATCTCTAAAAAACAACATGAAAAGAAAAGTGGTATCTGTTCTTTTTATTTAGAACCTCATGATGGAAAGTCCATCCCCTCATTTGAACCCGGTCAATATTTGTTTTTCAAGCTCAATATTCCATCAGAAAAGAAACCTGTGTTGCGCTGTTATTCTCTTTCTGACAGTCCTTTTGTAAAAGATTCATACCGTGTAAGTATAAAAAAAGCATTACCTCCGCGAGACAGTCTCAATGCGCCCAGCGGTAAATCATCCAGTTTTTTTCATGATGAGCTAATGGAAGGTGATATTGTTGATGTTAGAGCGCCTGCTGGCAATTTTTATATTGATTTATTGAGTCATAAGCCTGTTGTATTGTTGGGTGGCGGGGTTGGATTAACGCCTGTTTTAAGTATGTTGAATGCCTTATGTGACCTTAATTCCAAAAGAGAAGCCTGGTTTTTTCTAGGCATTCGCAATAGCGATGAGCATGTTATGGAGGCTCATTTTAATGAGATTAAAGAAAAGTTTGATAATATCCACATTTATATTTGCTATAGTCAGCCAACAGACCAAGATACCAAAGAAAAAAAATACGACCATCAGGGAAGAGTTAATGTTGACTTTTTAAAGCAGGTATTGCCCAGCAATAATTTTGAATATTATTTCTGTGGGCCTCCTCCGTTCATGTCAAGTCTAGAAAATGATCTACAGACTTGGGGGGTTCCAAAAACCGCCATCCATTTTGAATCTTTTGGGCCACCAGTTGCTACAAAAAAGCCCACTGTATTAGAAGAAAAAGTTCCAGTGTTTTTCTCTAAGAGTGAAAAAACACTGGATTGGAATGGTTCAACATCAGTGCTTGATTTGGCAATGGATAGTGGAATTAATATTGATTACAGTTGTAAGCGAGGCATGTGTGGATTGTGTCAAACGCCGATAAAGTCTGGATCTGTAAAATATGATGAAATACCTGAATATATGTCAGATTTGGAAGAAGGTATGTGTTTACCTTGTGTCGCCAAGCCCAATGAAGATTTAGAATTGGATGCCTGATTAACTTTGTGAGAAACAACAATTCTTTGACATATTATGTTAAATGAATGTCTTGGCTAGTTAATATTCTTCAGTTTGAGATATTGACTCTTTTTCTTATGAAATTTATCAGCCATTTTAGGCATTTTCAGACAATGTATAGGAAGTCCTTGCTCTTCTTCAATACAGATGTTTCTTCTGGCTTTATTTAATGGTGCAATCTTAGAACCTGTTCAAGATCGTTATGAGCCGCTGTCAATTGTGTGCGGACGGAGCGCAGAAACCGGAGTTTACATGGAGTAAATGAGGATTTCGAGCACCGCCCAAGCGCAATTGGCAGTGGCGCAGTAGATCTTGAACAGGTTCTTAGGAACGTGCACGAAATAACTTCGACAACTAGCGTGTCTTTTTGTCCGTCTTCGGTGTTGTGGAAACAGTTACGTAGCCTGCTATCCGCCTGCTGCCACGCCTTGAAGACAAACAAAAATCCTGCGCCAGTTGACGCACTTATTCCGTGCGCATTCCTTAGCTATAAACAATGGGTGTGAATAAACGTAAAGTAAAAAAGAATATTCAGAAATAAAACAGCTGTTTTATTTCCTCCCTACTCAACCCTCCCCAGCAAGGGAGGGCTTAAGGGCACAAGCTCTTTCCTCAAAGGCCTCCCTTGCAGGGGAGGGTTGTGTAGGGAGAAGTTAAAATAAACTTTTTTCACTTTTTACTTCACTTTTAATCACACTCATAAACAATTGAGAAAGGGTCTTATTTTACTCTTACAACTTTGAGTTCATGAAAATATGATTGAAAAAGCAGATTGGTGGGATCCAGAAATGACAAGTCAGGATATAGATAAAATTCTATCACTTGAGTTGTTTAAGAAAATTGACCCGTCTAAATTCCCTCCAAATCGTTCTTTAGAAGAAATTATTTACAAGCATACTCGATTATTGAATTATCAAAAGGGTGAGATAATTATTCGTGCGGGTGATTATGGAAATTCTGCTTACTTAATATATGATGGAGATGTTGGAGTTATATTGCCTACCAGTGTTTCTGAAGGTGTTTTTGGTGGCACTGTTCAACAGCCAACAAACTGGTTTAAGGAAATTGCAAAGTTATGGCGAAACCCACAGTATCCGGAAGTAAGACAGTCAAAAAAGGATGCCTCGGACTCTGTCGATATTCGTACTGATGCTGATAGAGCCAGAGTATTTGTAAAGAATTTTTCTACTGTAATTGAGGCAATTAAAGACGTTATCATCAAGTTATCAGTAGGAAATATGATTGGTGAAAATGCGGCATTGAGTCGAACACCAAGAACTGCCCACGTCGTTGCTTGTTCTGACTGTACTTTACTAGAAATAAGATGGCAAGGTCTACATGCTTTACGTAAATTTAATACTGAATTTCGTAAAAGTACCGATTTACTATATAGACAAAATAGCCTGGATACCTTGCGTACTTTACCTATTTTTTCACGCCTGGAAAAACATGAACAGGACAGGGTAATTGAGCACACTTTATTTGAGTCGTATGGTGAATTCGCATGGCAAGATGATTATAAGAATGATGTTGAACAAGAACACTCCAATTTATTAAAAAATGAAACATTAATTGTTGCTGAAGGTGATTATGCAGATGGTTTATTGTTAATTCGTTCAGGTGTTGCAAGAGTTAGTCATAAATATAATCATGGACATCGCGTTGTAAAATATCTTAATAAAGGTGACCGCTTCGGTTTACGGACGATGATTTATAATTGGAAAAACAAAGAAAACATTCCTTTACCTGCTAGTTTGCATGCGGTTGGGTATACAGATATTTTGCGTGTTCCCAGTCATATCATTGAAGAATTAGTTTTACCGAAAATGACAGTGGAGGAAGTAGAAACACATTTGTCTGAACTGGAAAATATTTATGGCAAAAAAAGGGATTATGCAAAAGATCTTCGTTTAGCCGATGGTATGCTGGATTTTATGAGTGATTACCGCTATATCAATGGTTCTGCAAGCATGTTGATTGACCTGGATCGCTGTATTCGATGTGATGATTGTGTTAATGCCTGTGCTGTAGGTCATAATAATAATCCACGGTTTAATCGTCACGGTCGCCGATACGATCATTTTATGGTGGCAAATGCTTGTATGCATTGTCATGACCCTGTTTGTATGATTGGTTGTCCTACGGGGGCGATTCATCGTGAAACAAATGGTCAAATAGCTATTACTGATAGCACCTGCATAGGGTGCAGTACTTGTGCCAATTCCTGTCCTTATGAAAATATTAGGATGGTGCAGGCACGAAATGAAGATGGTGAATTCTTGGTTGATGAGATTAGTCTGAAACAGGTGGTCAAAGCCAGTAAATGTGACTTGTGTGTTGATCAGTTAGATGGCCCCGCTTGTGAACGAGCTTGTCCCCATGATGCACTTAAGCGGATTGACTTTTTTTCTCTTGCCACCCTGGTTGACGAGGTGGAGCAGTAATGCGATTAGCTAAACGCCGAATTCAAAATAGCCTGCTTAGTATTTCATTAACTATTGCTTTATTAATAATTCTTAAAATTTACGGTACGCCTGCTTATCGAATGCAAGTTTGGTCTGGCTGGATTTTATTTACCTTGATTGTTTTTCTATTGATTTATAGATTGAGGAAAAAATTCACTATGTTACCTCTAGGGCGAGTTGCCTTTTGGCTTCAATGTCATGCTTATTTAGGGCTGGTAACTTGCGTCATGTTTTTACAGCATATCAGTTTTCGACTACCTAATGGCTATTTCGATAGCCTATTAGCTCTGGCTTTTGTAATATCAGCATTGACAGGTATTATTGGATTGATACTTTCCCGGGTTATTCCTAAGTTTTTAACGCGACGAGGGGAAGAGGTTATCTTTGAACGTATTCCGTTACACACTGCAAACCTTAAACAGCAAGCGCAGGCTTTGGTGGGTGAGTGTGCTAAAAAAACAAAATCGGATGTGCTGTTTAAGTATTATCAGAACCATTTGGCCAATTATTTTTTTGGACCCAAAAATGTATTGTATCACTTAACAGGTATAACTACGCCCTGGCATCACATGCTGATTAAGCATCAGACATTTTGCCGTTTTTTAAGCAAGGATGAAAAAGAATATGCAGATCAATTGCAAATTTTAATGAAACAGAAGGATGACCTGGACTTTCACTATGCTCTACAGGGACTTTTAAAAACCTGGCCTTTTCTGCATTTACCCATGAGTTTTGCGCTACTTATTTTTTCACTGCTGCATATAATCCTGGTCTATGCATTTATTGGAGGTATTTAATGGATAAGCCTCAGTTATTACAGAAATTTGGTCATCAGGATAGTCGCTATGAAAGACCCAATCAAAAATGGGTTTGTGGAAAATACAAGCAAGGTTGCCCCTGTGAAATAGGGCCTGATAAAAATGGTAAATGTCGTGCAGATTTTCAATGTAAACCCAAATCCAATGAAGCTGGAGATAGCTGGAGATGTTCACGTTCTACGGTTTCTGGTGGTTCATGTGCCGACGGTCCATTACCTGATGGAAGCTGTTGTCAAGCAATTACTCATTGTCAACCGGTTCGCAGTATACGTTATAAGCGATCTATTGCTTTAAAATGGGCTTGTACTGTTGCTTTAGGGATTCTTGTTTTTTTTATTTATGGTGGTAATAGTCAGAAATTTTTAAGTCCGGGTGATTTAACGTATCAACATGCCAAGAATGCGGATTGTATTGATTGTCACGAGGTGTTTGATAAGGGTATCAGTGGCTGGGTGCATCAGGCATTTAATGCGGTTAATATATTAGATAATAATAAGCAATGTCTTTCTTGTCACCAATTTAGTGAAACTGCAAATTATGCGCATGGCCTACCTGAAGCAGAGTTAAAAGCGGTTGCCTTTGCTACTGAAGCTGATCAATCAAGTCCAATATACCAAGAGATAGCTTGTATGACTTGTCATATTGAGCATCACGGGACTAATAACAGTTTACTTACGGTCAATAGCCAAAATTGTGCGGTTTGCCATGATTTACCTTTTAATATTACAGGGAAAACGCATCCCGATTTTCGACATTATCCCTATCGTAAAAGAACCGGTATTATTTTTGATCATAATGTGCATTATGATAAATATTTCTTTGATAAAAGTGGTGAAAAACTGCTAGATGATGCGCCCCGTTCGTGTTTGACCTGTCATGTCAGTGATGAAAACGGCATTAAAATGGATGTGCGTGATTTTCAAGGTACCTGTCAGGCTTGTCATAACAGTAGTTTTGAAGAGTCAGAGAGCTTTGCCGTGATGACTGTTCCGGCGTTAAATACAGATGATTTAATCGGAGTCAGTTGGCCTGAGGATGCGGATGCTGAGATCACACCCTTTATGAAACTATTGCTAGCAGATGATAATAAAAAATTAAGTGCTCTATTATCCGCTCTGGAAAGTGATGATTTAACCGAATTAGAAGCAGAAGAATCACAACTAATAGCCTGGGGCATTAAAGAATTATATTATGATATTTATAAAAATGGAAAAAAATCGCTGAAAAAGCAGATGTCCAAGGCATTTCACTGTCAGTTGAATCAACAGGGTGATCTGGTTCAAGAACCTGTATGTAAGCTGACCGTCGTTGAATTGAATGCGATGTTAAACAAATTTCCCTGGGCTTTATATTGTTCTGCCCAGAAAGAATGGTTTCCTCAGTTAATGACTGAAATGGCACTATATCAGTCCTTTCAAGGAAAAAAGCAACTTAATAGCGCTAATAAATCGTCTTTTTGTGCAAAAATAAACAAAAAAACATCGTCTGCTATTACCGAAGAAGGAAGTTGGTCGTTTGACTATTTCACTATTGGATATCGAGCAAAAGCTCATACCGATGGTTTTTTTAAGGTTTGGCTGGATGTGACGCGTAGACATCAAGGTACATCAATTACAGATAATGCACGTAAAGAAATATATGAACTATTGACCTCAAAAGATTCTGCAGGGCAATGTAATTATTGTCATAGTATTGATAGCAAGGAAGCTGATAATTATGTGATTAACTGGTCAACACCAAAATGGAACCCAAAGCATAAGGATTTTATTCATTTTAGCCATGCAGGTCATCTAAGGCATCAGGAAGAAAGTGT
>CAZDMC010000006.1:6714-18116 GCA_964506335.1 uncultured Methylomarinum sp.
AATCTAAAGCTATGGGCAGATATGACAGATTATAAGATTGGTGATGAAATTGTTATCAAGTTTTCGGTTGATCGACCCATGTATGTACGGATTGTTCGAACAGATTCTGCGGGTAAAATATTATCTTTGTTTCCTAATGAATTTAGACCAGATCATTATTGTAAACCAAATGTGGTCTATCAAATACCTGATGCGGATTCAGAACGCACTTTAATCATTGCTCATCCTACCGGTATTGATAAGATTTATGGTATCGGTAGTGAAGATCCTATTCCGGAAAACAAACTGTTTTTTAATCAGCAAGGCAATTTTGATGAGGAAAAAATGAAAGGATTGACGATACGTTCAACATTTGTTATCAATGTCGAGTAAATTCAGTTTTTACCACACAATAAATAGCTTGTTGTGTGGTAACTATGTTGAAAAATGCCGGTAAAATAGAACTATCATTTTTAGGATTACCTCAGTAATAACAGGGGCTTATTAGTATTTATCAGCATTTTATGGGTAAAGCTGCCTAATAACATGTCATGAATGCGAGTATGGCTAAAAGCTCCCATAACGGTAAGGTCAATATCATGTTGTTGTTGATAAGCGCATAATTCTTGTTCAACTCTGCCTGTTAACTGGGTTGTTGTTAAATCAATATTATTGACTGATTGTAGTGTTTTAGCCGCTTGTTCTAATAGTTTAGACGCAGTGTCTTTATTATTGTTGACACAAACCAGGTGACAACTGAGATTTTCAAACAGTGGACTGGTTGCCACCATTTCAATGGCTTTATTGGCTACTTTGCTACCATCATAAGCAATCATGAATCGTTTAGGGGTTTTAAAGCTATCATTAATAATCAAAATGGGGCGATGCAAAGAACGAATAATGGCCTCTAATTTAGCGCCTATTTGATGAGGTTGTTTATCATGAACTTGTCCTCTTAATCCCAGCACCAGAATTCGAATATCATCTTCTAAAGCAATTAAAGACTCAATTAAATCACCATGCCTCTGGCTACAAACAGGCTCTGTTATACCAAATTTTTGTACTTGTTTTTTTGCCGCTTCCAGCATTAATTTACCCTGTTTTAGCTTGAGTTTGCTTTGTTGTTGTTCAAGCAGAGTAATTTCTTCTTGTAAATGTGCTTGACTACCCAGGCCAATATTGCCTGATAAATCAGAAGTAATTGAGGTTTCGTGATGGTGATTAATGGTGTGTAGAAATTTTAACGGCACTGCCAATTTTTGTGCGACCCAGGCAGAATAATCGCAGACAGATTCTGTGAGAGAGGCACCATCAATACAGGCGAGAACCTTATTAGTTTGATTTGATAATTCGCTATTGTTCATTTAGTGCCCCCCCATCACTTTTTCAATTTCTTCTGGGTCGTCGTGTATTCCAAACCGGTCGATAATAGTGGAGCTGGCTTGATTTAAGCCGATTAGCTCAACATCTGCGCCTTCTCGGCGAAATTTTATAACGACTTTATCTAGCGCAGAGACAGCTGATATGTCCCAAAAATGGGCATGAGTTAAATCAATAATAACTTTGCTAATGGCTTCTTTAAAATCAAAACTGGCCACAAAGCGATCGGCAGAATTAAAGAAAACCTGGCCGTGGACAGCATAAGTTCGGGTTTCAGTTTTTTCATGATACTCACTATCTACATACATAAAGTGACTGATTTTATTGGCAAAAAACAATGAGCCGAGGAGTATGCCAACAAATACACCCAAGGCTAAATTATGCGTCCAGACCACCACAATAACGGTGGCGGCCATGATAATATTGGCAGACAACGGATGTTGCTTTAAATTGATAATAGATTCCCAGCTGAAAGTACCGATAGAGACCATAATCATTACTGCAACCAGTGCAGCCATAGGAATCATTTTGATCCATTCACCTAAAAAAACTACCATAATCAACAAAAAGCAGCCGGCAACCATAGTGGATAATCGGCCGCGTCCCCCAGATTTAACATTGATGATAGATTGGCCGATCATTGCACATCCTGCCATGCCACCCATTAATCCAGCGCCAATATTAGCAATTCCTTGAGCTTTACATTCCCGGTTTTTGTCACTACTGGTATCTGTTAAATCATCAACAATGGTGGCTGTCATTAAAGATTCCAGCAAACCAACAACAGCAAGAGGGACTGAATAAGGCAAGACTATTTGCAATGTTTCTAGAGTAAGAGGCACCTCGGGCCAGAGAAAAATAGGCAAAGTATCAGGTAATTCCCCCATATCACCGACTGTTCGGATGTCTAGCTGTAAATACATGCTCATCCCGGTTAAAACAAGAATACAGACTAATGGCGAAGGCAGTATTTTTCCTATGACGGGTATTAAGGGAAACAGATAAATAAAGCCTAAACCGGCTAAAGTCATTGCGTAGACATGCCAGCTTACATTAGTAAGCTCTGGTAATTGCGCCATAAAAATCAAAATTGCCAAGGCATTAACAAAACCGGTAACCACAGAACGAGAGACAAAGCTCATCAAGCCACCTAATTTTAAATAACCAGACATAAGCTGTAGCACGCCAGTAACTAGGGTAGCCGCTAATAAATACTGTAAGCCATGGTCTTTGACCAAAGTCACCATTAATAAAGCCATAGCCCCTGTTGCTGCGGAAATCATGCCGGGTCGGCCACCGATGATGGCAGTAATAAAGGCAATACAGAAAGAAGCATACAAGCCGACTTTGGGATCGACCCCGGCTATAATAGAAAAAGCAATGGCTTCTGGGATGAGCGCTAAGGCAACAACAGTACCGGCAAGAACATCACTCCGGATGTTACCTAGCCAGTCTTGTTTTTTGGATAATAAGAGCATGTTATAAAATGAATAATGTCAGAACTGATGAAGTGATGGCGTAGAATGTTATATTATATATTTTAAATGCTTTTCGTGCCTCTCCATCTTTAGCTTAGCATACTATCAATGTTGTATTGACGGATAGAGAGAGCCGATAAAGATTGTCTGCGTTGCCTACACGGAAGTAGGTAAGGAGCGTGAGAGGAAGCTTTGTTGCTTTGGTTTGAAGAATAGCCTTTTTAAAAAATTAATACTCATCAAACCAAAGTTGTCAGCCTTCTAGTCAGATAAATAATAAACAATAGTTGAAACAACTCTTATCTTTTTAATATGCGGTGTTGTGGCATCTCTATCATTAATTGAGAATTGTCCTTGTCGGGCGGTCTTTATTTTCCCCAGAGTGCTGTTAGAATCGGAGGCGAATTTCTCTGCTACTGCTCTGGCATTTTTAGTGGCCTCCTCAATCATTGTCGGTTTAATGTCACTCAGGCCAGAAAATACAAACTGCGTTCGATTCTGATAGTTCTCTTCAGAAAGCACGATACCCTTTTTGCCTAGCTCAATAGCACCTGACATTGCATTCCTGATTTTATCAACATGCTTTGAATAGACGGTAAGAGTGGAAGAGGCGGTATAGCGAAATTTAATACGCTCATTATTTCCATAATTTTGTGCGAGCAGATCATTCACAGAAGGGGAGGGGATGGTGATATCTGTTTGTACAATGCCATAAGCCTTTAAATATTCAACAATTATCTGGTTATTGTTTTGTATAAGCTGATATAACTTTTCAAGATTATTATTGGCTACTCGAAAGGAAATGGGCCAAATTGCAATATCCGCAGGCATTTCACGTTCAGCTAAACCTTTGACTGTCACCGTCCGTTCCAGTGATTTAATATGAGTAGCAGCCGTGCTTATTAAATAACCGAGAGACGCTAAACCTAAAAAAAGGAATATGCCTAATGCAATAGCACTTTTTGTGGTTTGCTGAATCATATTATTTCCTTATGTCCCTATTGTTTCCAGATAGGCATCTTTTCTAGCCAGATAATGATCAACAAAGTCCTGCATGGGACCTTCTTCATATTCACGTATGCCAGTAATGAGGATTTTTTTAAATCCAGTACCGACAATTTCATTATCTGACTTAATCTGGAAATGTAAATGAGCATCGCCGCGTTTGCCATTGATGCTTAGCTCGGGTTCCAGCATTTCTACTTTTGGATGAGTAAATTCTAAATGTTCAAATTCCAGACACATACTGTCATAAATAACCAGGGGTCTGCTTAGATTAATCATGCCATTTTGTTGTTTCATTAATGGCACTAAAACATAGGGAAAATTATGTCCAGAAAAAGCAACATAGTCTCTAATTAAAGCATCAATCATTGCATTATCAGTGGATTTTTCGCCACTTCGATCTACCTTTAGAATGGTTTTATTATTACTGCCATTGATCTCAAAATGTGTTTCGTCAGTGACCGGAAAATCAAGAGTAATGTTATGCCCCAACATGCCGGTAAAAGTAAAGTTCATTTTTTTACTTAAGCCATATTTTTCTAAAACGATGGCAAATAACAAATCTCCGGGCACACAAAAGCGTTTGGAATCAACATCGTGTATCGGGTTGAAATCACCGGCCACTTCTTTGGCAAACAAACTACCTTGTTTTGCTGTAATTTCCGTACATTCATTAGATCCTGAATAAAATTCTTTTAACATAATTCTTATTATTATTAATATCGTAAAATGGTGCTATCGCATTGTGTCGCCCAGGCTTCAATGCCGCCGCTTAAATTATAAACATCACTAAAGCCTGAATGAACTAAAAACTCAGCTACTTGCTGGCTTCGAATACCATGATGACAAATAACAATGCAATCTTTAGTCGCATCAATTTCTGTTAATCTTTGTGGAATTTGATTGATAGGAATTAACTGGCTCTCGGCAATATGGGTATATTCAAATTCATAGGGTTCTCTTACATCCAGTAGCAACAGGTTCTCCTGATCATCCAGTTTGGCTTTTAATTGCCTGGCAGAAAGTTGTATTACAGACATCTTGTTAAAAATCGCTCTAATTTTTCAATGGCAACCGACATTTTAGCGATTGATGCCGTATATGCAAAGCGAATATAACAATTTGCTGCATTATTTCCAAAATCTTTTCCTGGTGTAACCGCTACACCTTCCTGCTCTAACAAGTCTTTGGCAAACTGATAACTATCCTGTGTAAAACGAGAACACTTGGCGTAGATATAAAACGCACCTTCTGGTTTAACGGGTATTTCAAAACCCAGTCGTAAAAGATTATCATATAAAAAATCACGTCTTTTTTTGAATATCTGCTTTCTATGTTCAAGTTCTTGCAGGTTTTCTGCTGTAAAGGCATTCAGGGCTGCGTATTGAGAATGGGTGGGCGTTGATATAAAAATATTTTGCGCTAATCTTTCAACAGGATCTATACACTGTTCAGGTACTATTAGCCAGCCAATACGCCATCCAGTCATTGAAAAATATTTAGAAAAACTATTAATAACAAAAACCTCGTTGCTATATTGTAAAGCTGAATTTGCCTGCTGGTCATAAACCAGTCCATGATAAATTTCATCAGAAAAAAAACAACCCTGGTTTTGATTAACGAACTTAATAGATTTTATTAACTCATTTGCTGATATTAAGGTGCCGGTAGGATTCGATGGTGAGGCTATTAAAACACCACGGCTATTTGTATTCCAATGTTGCTGGATTAAATCTGCTGTTAATTGATATTGGGTGCTGGCATTAACATGCACTGATTTTGTGTTTCCACCCAAAAACCGCACAAAATTATTATTGCAAGGGTAGCAAGGGTCCGCCATTATTATTTCTTCCCCAGGATTTAGGCTGACACCCAAAGCCAGCAAAAAGGCTCCCGACGCACCGGGCGTTATGAAAATACGTTTTGCTGAAATGTCGACTGAATATTGAGTTTGATAATGCTGTGCAATTTTGTTTCTTAATTCGGGAAGGCCAGCCGCCGCAGTATATTTTACTTCACCACTGTGTATAATCTTTGACCCAGCATCAATAATGGACGCAGGTGTCGGAAAATCAGGTTCACCCACTTCCATGTGGATAATCTCTCTACCTTGCATTTCCAGTTGCTTTGCACGCTGTAATAATTCCATGACATAAAAGGGTGAAAAGCCCTGCATTCTATTGGCAATTTGCATAGATACTATTAATTCTTGAATTATTTTTTTGTAAAATAATAACAAACTTCTTGCTATACGTGTTCTATTCTGGTAAAAATGCGCCTTTTTAAAAATCTTGCCAGGAGGTATTAATATGCCTGAATCCAAAAAAAATGAGTCTTCTTTTAGTTTTAAGCCTTATGAAGAAAAGAAAGATGAAGAATACATGAATGATAATCAATCAACTCATTTTGAATCTATTCTAAAAAACTGGAAATCTGAACTGATGGTTGAAGTGGATCGTACTGTGCATCATATGCAAGACGATGCCGCTAATTTCCCCGACCCTAATGACAGAGCCACTCAGGAATCTGAATTTAGTCTGGAGTTACGCACTCGCGATAGAGAACGAAAGCTGATTAAAAAAATTGATGAATCACTGCAACTTATTGATTTAAGGGATTATGGGTTTTGTGATTTATGTGGCATTGAAATTGGAATTCGTAGGCTTGAAGCACGCCCCACCGCCGTATTATGCATAGACTGTAAAACACTGGACGAAATTCGAGAAAAACAAATGGGCTAAATTCTGTCTAAACAGCTAAATAGTTATATTGGCCGGTTTGCCCCATCTCCTACCGGTTCTCTTCACCTGGGTTCTCTCTATGCAGCACTAGCCAGCTTTCTCCATGCCAGGGCACAACAGGGGAAATGGCTGTTACGAATTGATGATTTAGATACTTTTCGTCATGTTTCGGGTGCGGCTGAAAACATCATAGAAATCCTGCAAATTTACGGTTTGCAGTGGGATGATGCCATCTTCTATCAAAGCCAGCATTTAAAAAGCTATCAGGCCATTATTCAACAACTTTTAGAGCAGGACTTAGTCTACCCTTGTGTTTGTACGCGTAAATCTTTATCGGGCAGTTCTGTTTATCCTGGACATTGTTTAAAAACCCAAGTCAAACCGGGTGTAGCCTATGCATTACGCATTAAAACAACAGACATCAAGATAAGTTTTGGTGATACCATTCAAGGCCATCAGGTACATTCTTTGCTACAACAACATGGCGATTTTATCGTTAAAAGAAAAGATAATATTATTGCCTACCAATTGGCTGTGGTTATTGATGATTATCGGCAAAACATCAGTCATGTGGTGCGTGGTTTTGATCTATTGGAATCAACGCCTAAACAACTTTTTTTACAACAAATACTGGGGTATCCATCGCCTGTCTATTGCCATGTACCCATGATAGTAGACCAGCAAGGCAATAAATTAAGTAAGCAGACATTTGCCCAGGCCGTATCTAGCAAACAGCCAGAAAAAACATTATTTTTAATATTAACTTTGTTAAAACAAAATCCGCCCATTAATCTTAAAACAAGTTCGGTTGATAATATCATTCAATGGGCTATTGAAAACTGGCATCCTGAATCTTTAAAAAAAATTCGTGCAATTAATCGAGGGATTCACTAAGGTAGTGTAAAAAAAATACATTGATAAGGTTTGAATATGTCAGAACATGAAAAAATTTATCCGGTACAAGCCCATATTGCACAATCTGCGCATTTTACAGCGGAAAGCTATCAGGCACTTTATCAGCAATCTATTGATGAACCCGAAAAATTCTGGTCTGAACAAGCCAAATTATTTCTGGACTGGAGTAAACCTTGGGACAAAACATTAGAATTTGATTACCGTAAAGGGCAAATTAACTGGTTTAAAGGCGGCAAACTCAATGTCAGTGTTAACTGCCTGGATCGGCATTTAGAATCGCATGGCGATCAAATAGCCATCATTTGGGAAGGTGATGACCCAGAAAACGACAAAAAAATCAGTTATAAAGAACTGCATCAACAAGTCTGTAAATTTGCCAATGTTCTAAAATCCCAAGGTGTAAAAAAAGGCGATCATGTTTGTATTTATTTACCGATGATTGCAGAGGCGGCTACGGTAATTTTGGCCTGCACCCGTATTGGAGCCGTGCATTCCATTGTGTTTGGTGGGTTTTCTGCAGAAGCCTTGAAAGATCGTATTATTGATTCTGACTGTCAATATCTGATTTGTTCAGATGAAGGCGTTCGAGGTGGTAAAACTATTCCAATCAAACTGAATGCTGATCTTGCCGCTGATGGTTGTCCGAATCTAAAAAAAATGATCGTGATCAAACACACCGGCAATGCAGTCGAATGGAATAATACAAGGGATGTCTGGTATCACTTGGCAATGGAGCAAGCATCTGAAGATTGTCCAGCGGAAGCAATGGATGCAGAAGATCCCTTATTTATCCTCTATACCTCAGGGTCAACCGGTAAACCCAAAGGTGTTTTACACACCACCGGCGGCTATTTACTGATGGCAGCTATGACTCACAAATATGTGTTTGATTATCATCAGGGTGATATTTACTGGTGTACTGCAGATATTGGCTGGGTTACCGGACATTCCTACATTATTTATGGTCCCTTATGTAATCGAGCCACTACCTTAATGTTTGAAGGTATTCCCACTTATCCCGAAGCTGATCGTTTCTGGCAAGTGATTGATAAACATCAGGTCAATATATTTTACACCGCACCAACAGCGATCAGAGCATTAATGGCACAAGGCGATGACTATGTTAAGCGCACCCAGCGTAGCAGTCTGCGGATTTTAGGCAGTGTAGGCGAGCCAATTAACCCTGAAGCCTGGGAATGGTATTACCATGTGGTCGGAAACAGCCAATGCCCCATTGTCGACACCTGGTGGCAAACAGAAACAGGGGCTATTCTGATTACACCGTTGCCTGGTGTAACGGATTTAAAACCCGGTTCAGCCACGCAGCCATTCTTTGGTATTAATCCTAAAATTGTAGATAATGAAGGCCTGGTTTTAAAGGGCGAATGCGAAGGTATTCTGGTTTTTGATTACCCCTGGCCGTCACAAGCACGTACCCTTTATGGTGATCATCAGCGTTTTATTGAAACCTATTTTACCAGTTACCCGGGCTATTATTTTGCCGGTGATGGTGCAAAACGGGATAAAGACGGCTATTACTGGATTACTGGCCGTGTTGACGATGTTATTAATGTCTCGGGGCATAGAATGGGCACAGCCGAAGTTGAAAGTGCATTAGTGTTACATAGGCATGTTGCAGAAGCCGCTGTAGTAGGCTACCCCCATGATATTAAAGGACAGGGGATTTATGCCTATGTCACTTTGAATGTAGGGATAGCCTCCAGCGATGCATTAAAAAAAGAATTAGTGCAATTAGTTCGCAAAGAAATAGGCCCCATTGCTAGTCCCGATGAAATACAGTGGGCACCCGGCTTACCTAAAACGCGCTCGGGGAAAATTATGCGCCGTATTTTAAGAAAAGTGGCCGCCAGTGAAATTGATAATTTAGGTGATACATCAACCCTGGCTGACCCTTCGGTGGTTGAGGATATTATCGAACACCGCGCTAATAAATAAAATTTACGGCTATAACATTCATAGCCTCCTAGATAAATCAGACCAAAATAATCACTTATTTAACGGATTTAAATAAGTGATTAACAGGGACAGACAATTTTTGTTTAACGCAGTCTCCCACTTTTTCTGTATAGCTTTTATCCAAATATAAATCCACCCCACAAACCTGAGGAATGGTAGAACACCGGCCAAAAAATTGAAAAGTACCGGTATCAACACGATAAGTTAATGCTGGAAACTGGTCATTGATAATTTTACCTGTCACAACAAATTCAATATTTTGCTGAAACAGACCAGAAGAATGACTCAAACTATTTTCTTGAATTCTTAATTCAGCCAGTAGAATCAATTCTTCATCAATTGTTTCACCAAAAATTTTGCAGCAAGCCTGTTTTAAATCAGCGGCTAATAAATCAGAAAACTTCGATTTATTTAAAATGCCATCATAGTGTTTTACCAGCAACTTTAGGTTTTTATATTTCCTCATGGTGGTTATTTTAGCAGTTTTTTAACCTCGATATATCGTCGAGTTCACCTGATTATCTGATGAAATGATTCGTGTATGGCAGCATCAACCTAGAAAAATGTTATGTTGTATTTGTACAAATATTGATCATTGCATTAATGCTGTCTAATTCAGCGACTATTTTTTCTAAACATTCTTCAGCATCAAACGAGCTTATTTGTAGTTGCTCAAGTACTTGATTGTAAGAACCATTATCATAGCCATCGCCAATATTTATTTTTGCTAAAAGAATATCGTTAAGATAAGTGATGAGATTCAATTGAACGCTTTCACCTTGATAGAAAGGGTTATGATGATGATAAACAACATCAATGACGGATTGAGGCATGGCCCAACTATCGAGTAACCAGCTACCAAGTTCACAATGATCTACACCAAAAGCAAATTTTTCAAGCTTAACCCTGTTTAAGTTAGGATTTGCTTCAATCATTTCTGACAGTTGATTAAATTTTTCAATAAATTGATCGCCTAATAACAGAATCCCAACATTATGCATTAAAGCAATGAGGAACAAAGTTTGAGGATCAACTTTTCTTTCTTTGGGTAAAAAGTCATTTATTTCTTTCATCAAAAGAGTACTTGCTAAGGCATGTATCCAAAATGACTGGGTGCCAATAATACCTTTGGAGGGAACTTTCAAAGGAGAAAGCATAGCAAGGCTTAATACTAAATTAAATACGAATTGATACCCTAGAACCCGATTAATCGCATCTTTGACGTTGCTAATTTTCCCCTGATAAGCATAGAGAGCAGAACTAGCCCAACGAATTACCTGAGAAGAGAGTAGAGGATCAAGTTCAATTATTTCAGAAAGCTTGTTAGTATCCGCTAAGGGATCCGATGCTAATTTCATGATTTTTGCTGCGATACCAGGTAAGGGAGGAAGCCCTTGAATACCATTGATTTCTTTACGGATGTCTAGCGGTGGCTCTACTTCCGCTTTATTTGTGTCAATACAATTTAATGTCCAATGTGCTAATGATGGCTTCATGACGAGATTTAATTTAATTCAAAGCGTTTTAATTTCCGGTATAAAGTCCGTTCACTTATGTCCATTTCTTCAGCTATTAATTTACGGTTACCCTGGTGTTTTTGTAGCAATTCTCGAATGACCTCACTTTCCATTTGTAATAAGGGATTAGTTTTATATTTTATCTCAGAATTTATAGGAGAATGGTGATGGTGAGATTGTGTTGTTTGCTGTATGACTTGCATATAATTAATATCATTTTCAGTGATATGAGCATTTTGACAGAGGCTACTGGCCAGTTGTAGGCAGTTTTTTAATTCTCTGATATTTCCAGGCCATGGATGCTGTAATAATTTAGCCAATGCCACTTTGTCTAAAGTGTAATCTTGATGATTACGATGACTTATTTGTTGCAATAGTTTGTTCACTAATTGTGGTATATCTCTGAGCCG
>CAZDMC010000007.1:0-4708 GCA_964506335.1 uncultured Methylomarinum sp.
TACCGAATGGGTGAGCAATAAAAAACTGAGTAATACAGACTTTACTATGGCTTATACACAAGTGTAAGCGGTCAACTGATTTATCTAGGTTTATGCAGGAGCAATAATCTAACCAAAGCACTGTGAAAACAATAACTTGCACTATAAACCCGCGCCCAACTGATCTTTCTAGGTTTAAGGTATCTAGTGCGGTAAAAAAACGATACGACTGAATATTTTAAATTAAAAAAATTGTGCTGTGGATTCGGTTGTTTTTTGATATTTAACATAAAGAAAATAAAATAAGCACATGATAAATATTAAATTTATTTTTTCAGAATTGGGGGATAAAAACAATATATGAGAAACATGCCTAAGTCATTGTTGAAAAAGGAAGAATTTAAAGCAAATCCGTCTTGACGAAGTATAGATAGGTATCTATAGTTGCAATTAAGTGGTGGAAAGTGGAGCAAAAGGGATTTATTTGTTTATTTTGGGGTGAATTTTGTTACGAGGTGTCAATTCAATCAATCTGGATGCTAAAGGGCGTCTTGCCATTCCAACTCGATATAGAGCGGAATTACAAGAAAGTTGCGAGCGGCAGATGATTGTAACTGTAGCAGTTAATGGCAAATGTGTGGGTGAAGCAGGTTGTCTTTGGCTTTATCCCTTGCCTGAATGGGAAAAACTAGAACTGACCATTAGCAAATTACCTACGCTAAATAAAGCTGCGGAAAAACTGAGACGGTTTTTAATTGGAAATGCTACCGAATGTGAAATGGATGCTCAGGGGCGTTTGTTATTATCCGAAAAATTAAGACATTTTTCTAACATGGAAAAAAAAATTGTTTTAGTGGGGCAGTTAAATAAATTTGAAATATGGAATGATGATGCCTGGATCGAAAAAGAAAAAGAATGGATGAGCGGAGAAGATATCGAAGGCTTAGACGAGCTGGATGCCATTTCTTTTTAACAAGACAGCCTGTTAAATAATCGATGGAACATTTATCTGTTTTATTAGATGAATCTATTCAGGCTTTGCGAATTAAACCGCAGGGGATTTATGTAGATTGTACTTTTGGTCGGGGCGGGCATAGCAAGCAGATTTTGCAGCGATTAGAAAAAAAAGGCAGATTGCTGGCTATTGACCGGGATATGGCGGCGATTCGGTCTAACCTGGCCATAGAGATGATAAAAGACCCTGTGTTTAGTTTACATCATGGTTGTTTTTCCAGGCTTATTGAAATCGTCAATCAATGTGATGTAACAAATCAAGTCGATGGCATATTAATGGATTTAGGCGTCTCTTCTCCACAATTGGATGATGCAGAAAGAGGCTTTAGCTTTATGAGAAATGGGCCGCTGGATATGCGTATGGACAAAAGCAGTGGTTTATCTGCGATGGACTGGCTAATGCAGGTTGATGAGAAGTTATTGGTTAAGGTTTTGTTCGAATACGGAGAAGAGCGTTTTGCCAGGCGTATTGCCAGAGCAATAATAGAAAGGAGAGCCCAATCACCTTTAACAACAACACGGGATTTGGCACTATTGATTGAAGAGACAGTGCCAAAACGTGAAAAAAACAAACATCCTGCAACACGAAGTTTTCAGGCGATAAGAATAGAAATCAATAATGAACTGGAGGAAATAAAACAGGGTTTAGAGCAAGCCATAACCGTTTTAAAGCCGGGAGGAAGATTGGTTGTCATCTCATTTCACTCCTTGGAAGACAGAATAGTTAAACGGTTTTTCAGAAGGGAATCTGGACGTAAAGTTGATCCGGGGAAATTGCCAATAAAAGAAGCTGATATTGAACAAGGGGTTTTGAAAACAATAGGCAAGGCGATGAAAGTCGGAAAACAGGAGCGCCAAGAAAATCCGAGAGCACGTAGCGCAGTAATGCGAATAGCAGAAAAAGTTTAGTTTTTATGTTCCATTCCTTAGTAGCGGCATTATTAGGTTTATTACTGCTAACAGCATTATCGGTGATTAATAAAAAATATGAGTCGCGCCTGTTATTTATCGAAATACAGGAACAAGAAAAATTACTCGATAATTACCAGATTGAGTGGGGGCAGTTACAGTTGGAATTATCCATGTTAACGGAAGAAAATAGAGTTGAACGTGTAGCAAAAGACAAATTAAAGCTAATAATGCCTGCACGCGAAAACATTATCTATTTAAAACCATAAGAATGCGAGAAATACATCCGAGGCAAACTCGGATGCCTGATTTTGTATTAAGGCGGCGTTTGTTGTTAGGTCTGTTAATGTCTGGAATGGCGATGCTAGTTGGGCGAGCTGTTTTTTTACAAATTATTGATACCCAGTTTTTACAGCATCAAGGTAATATTCGTCATGTCAGCGTTGTTACTGTACCTGCTTATAGAGGCAAGATTTTAGATAGAAACAATGAACCTTTGGCGATAAGTTCACCGGTCGAATCTGTCTGGGTCAATCCTCAACATTTTAAAAGAAATAAAAATGGCATTTTAGATAAGGATGCATTGGCAAAACTGAATTTGGTAGCACAATGGCTAGAAGTTTCTGAGAAAAAACTTAATTTTTTACTGAATGTAGAAAATACTAAACGGTTTGTCTATTTAAGGCGACAAATTAATCCGCAGTTAGCGGATAAGATAAGAGATTTACAAGTCTCTGGTGTTTATTTTGAAAGGGAGTTTAAGCGCTATTATCCGGCCGGTTCAGTATCGGCGCATGTAGTGGGTTTTACCAATATTGATGATATTGGACAAGAAGGTATGGAACGCGGATACGAACAGAGTTTAAAAGGAATTCCAGGTAAAAAAAGAGTAATAAAAGATGGCAGAAGACAGGTTATTAATGATAAGGATTTAGAGAACATTAAAAACCCGGTTTCAGGACGAGACCTGGTTTTAAGTATTGACCAGAGACTTCAATATATAGCGCACAAAGAATTACAGAAAACAGTTTTAGAACATAAAGCACTTTCAGCCTCTTTAGTAATATTGGACGCAAAAAATGGTGAGATTTTAGCGGTAGTCAATCAGCCGGCTTTTAATCCTAATACCCGGAAGGGTTTAACAGGAAATGTTTATCGAAATAGAGCCATGCTCGATGTCTTTGAGCCAGGTTCTACTGTAAAGCCATTTGTCATTGCGGCGGCTCTGGATGGGCAATATGTGAATGACTTTACAGAAATAAAGACACAAGGTTTTTATAAGGTTGGACGTAATTTAGTTAAGGATGTTCGTAACTACGGAACTTTGGACTTGATGCAAGTGCTAAAAAAGTCCAGCAATGTGGCCATTAGCAAAATTGCTTTAAAAATGCCCAGGGAATATTTCTGGGGGGTCTATAACAACTTGGGGTTTGGAGTCACAGCGCACGCAGGTTTTCCAGGAGAAGCCAGTGGCGAGTTGCTGGATTTGCAGCAATGGCATGATTTTGAGCAGGCAACATTATCCTATGGTTATGGTGTCTCCACATCGGTATTGCAATTAGCTCGCGCCTATACCACATTAGCAGATAATGGCGTGTTGCACTCAGTCAGTCTTTTAAAACGTGAAGATGATTATGATGCAAAACGGGTGTTTACTGCTAGAACGGCAAAAAAAGTAAGAGAAATGCTTGAGCATGTTATTAAAAAAGATGGAACCGCTTATCAGGCAAGAGTCAATGGCTATAGAGTTGCAGGAAAAACAGGCACCGTAAAAAAAGCCATTGCAGGTGGCTATGCTGACGACCGTTATCTGGCTGTGTTTGTGGGTTTGGCACCGGTCAGTAATCCACGTTTTGTGATTGCCGTGATGGTTAATGAACCCAGTGCAGGGCAATATTATGGCGGACAGGTCGCTGCACCGGTTTTTTCAAAAGTTATGGCAGGTGCTTTAAGAATTTATGGAGTAGCACCCGATATGGAAGATACCATGCCGGTATTGTTAAGCCGTGCAAAATGAAGCTGAGCGAATTACTGAAAGGAATAGTAGAAGAAACAGCCATTGCGAAAAACGATTTTCAAATAAAGGGTCTGGTATTAGATAGCAGAAAAGTTAAAAAAGGTTTTGTGTTTATCGCGGTAGCAGGTGTAGTGAAACATGGACTCCACTATGCAGAACAGGCAATAAAAAAAGGAGCGTATGCCATCATTTATGATCCACAAGGAAGCGACTCATTTAATCTGAACAGACAACAAGCTGAATACATAAGCATAAAAAGATTAAGTTTAAAACTGAGCAGTATAGCGGATCGATTTTATCAGTCACCGTCTAAAAAAGTAGCGGTAATCGGAATAACAGGAACCAATGGAAAAACCACATGCAGCCAATTTTTATTACAACTGATTCCTGAATGTGGAGTGATAGGTACACTGGGTTGGGGCACAACAGAGGACATAAAAAAGACAATAAATACCACGCCCGATGCGTTAGCACTACAAGAAATATTAGCAGGCTTTGTGGATGCCAAAAAAAAAACAGTAGTGATGGAAGTTTCATCACATGGTTTACAGCAGGGACGGGTTAATGAAATCCAGTTTAAAGGTGCTTTATTTACTAATTTGAGTCGTGACCATCTGGATTATCACCACACAATGGAAGCTTATTTAGAAGCCAAATTATCACTGTTTAAACGACAAGGATTACAGTTTGTAGTGGTCAATGCGGATGATTTTAGCAGTGAACGGTTTTTGGCGGTAGTTGATAAAACAACAAAACGCTGGACATACAGTACTAAAGGAAACAGCCTGG
>CAZDMC010000007.1:4718-17996 GCA_964506335.1 uncultured Methylomarinum sp.
ACAATCAGAAAATGTATTTGCTGAGGGTGTTGAATACAGTTTAAAGGGTGTTGCATTTTTGCTTTGCTGGAAGCATCAAAAAATGCCAGTAAAAACAAATATTGTAGGTGATTTTAATTTAGAAAATATATTGGCAGTGATTACCGTGTTACTGGCACAAGGCAATGATTTAATTGAGGTGATTAATAAAGTTAGTGATTTAATCGCTGTTCCAGGAAGAATGGAACGCTTTGGTGGGGGTAATAAACCCACAATATTTGTAGATTATGCACATACTCCCGATGCCCTGGAAAAGGTATTGAAAGACCTTAAAAAATATTGTCAAGGCAAGCTATGGCTAGTATTCGGTTGTGGTGGAAACCGGGATAAAGGTAAGCGAGCAGAGATGGGCGAGATTGCCAGCAAGCGTGCCGATCAAGTCATTATTACCAATGATAATCCAAGATTTGAAAGGCCGGAAGCCATTATTAAAGATATTAAAAAAGGCTGTTTGGGAAATAATTATGCGGTAATACAAAATAGAGAGCGAGCCATACAAACAGCGATAAACGGAGCCGCTAAAAACGACTGCATCGTAATTGCAGGAAAAGGACATGAAGATTATCAGGAAATAAATGGTATAAAACATTCATTTTGTGATCAGAAATTTGTAATACAAGCTTTGTTGGAGTGGCCATAAATGGAGATGTTATTAAGTGAGATTTCAGCTTGTGTAAAGGGTGTTTTATTAGGCGAAGACATAAAAATTTCTTCGATCAGTATTGACACTCGAACATTGCTAAAAGAAGATTTATACATTGCCATCAAAGGCGATAATTTTGATGGCCATTCATTTATTGATGATGCCGAAATGGCGGGAGCAAATGCAGTATTAGTTGAACAAAAACTAGCTACAAAGCTACCGCAAATTGTGGTTAAAAATAGCCTGTTAGCATTAGCCGAATTAGCCGGTACCTGGAAAAAAAAGGCGGCGGTTAAAACCATTGCAATTACAGGGAGTAATGGCAAAACAACGGTAAAAGAGATGATAGCCGCGATTTTGGGGCTTGCAAGCAATGTTTTGTACACACAGGGAAACCTGAATAACGCGATTGGTGTACCACTGACCTTGTTGAAATTGCATGAACAACATCAGTATGCGGTAATAGAAGCCGGTGCTAATCATGCAGGAGAAATTGCTTATAGTTGTGCTTATGTACAACCCGATGTCGCTATTATCAATAATGTGGGTTCTGCACATATAGAGGGCTTTGGCAGTATTGAAGGTGTGGCGAAAGCAAAAGGCGAAATTATTCAGAGTTTAGGTACAGAAGGCGTAGCAGTTCTTAATAGAGACGATGCTTTTTATGATTATTGGCTGGGCATGGCAGCTGGTCGAAAAGTGGTTACTTTTGGTATGAATCAAGCGGCAGATTTTAGCGCGCAACAGATACATTGCAAAATAATTGATAATGAATTTGAAACCTATTTTAAGCTGATAACAGCCACTGGAAAAATAACGATCCAGCTAAAACTGGCAGGGCAACATAATGTGATGAATGCCCTAGCTGCAGCGGCAAGTGTTGTGCAATTAGGTGTGGGTCTGGAACAGATAAAACAAGGGCTGGAACGATTAAAGCCGGTGACAGGCCGTTTACAACCGCTAGCGGGAAAACACGGTGGGCTTATTATTGATGACACCTATAACGCCAATCCGAATTCAGTCAAGGCAGCATTAAAGGTGTTAATAGAAAGCGGTGGAGAACCGTGGGTGGTTTTAGGTGCATTGGCTGAAATGGGATCAAACAGTTTAAATGCACATAAAGAATTAGGTTACTTAATAAAATCAATGAATGTAGTACGCTTGCTAACTATAGGCTCCGATGCAGAACTTACCTCCTCGTCTTTTGGCAAAGGAGCCACTTTTTTTAGCTCGCAAGAAAAATTGACCGCTTTTTTAAACAACACATTAAAGGGCTGTGAAAGTGTATTAATTAAAGGCTCACGATCGCAGAAAATGGAAAAAGTTGTGGCACAACTGGTTACAGATTTCAGGAAATAAAAATAACAATGTTGCTTTATTTAACAGATTATTTAATGAATTTTGATAGTAGCTTTCGGGTATTTCAATACCTGACACTAAGAGCTATTTTAGGCGCGCTGACCGCGTTAATCATTTCATTTATTATCGGTCCAATAATGATAAAAACATTAACCCGTCAAAAAATTGGTCAGTCTATTCGCGAAGATGGACCGGAAAGTCATCATGGAAAGGCCGGAACGCCAACCATGGGGGGCGCATTAATTCTAGTGGCTATTTCAGTTAGCACATTGCTGTGGTCAGATCTGGATAACCGCTATGTCTGGGTTGTGCTACTGGTTACCTTAACGCATGGCATAATCGGTTTTATTGATGATTACAAAAAAGTAATGCAAGGCAATAGTGACGGATTGTCTGCAAAAACCAAATTATTCTGGCAGTCTGTGATTGCATTAAGTGCAGGGTTTTTTTTATATATATCAGCAGAACTTCCTGCTGAAACTCAATTTATTGTGCCCTTTTTTAAGAACGTAATGATTGATATGGGCTGGTTCTATATTTTGGTCACTTATTTTGTGGTAGTAGGTTCCAGTAATGCCGTTAATTTGACCGATGGGCTAGATGGTCTGGCCATTATGCCAACAGTAATGGTTGCCGCTGCCTTAGGTATTTTTGCTTATTTGTCAGGGCATATTAATTTTTCTGAATATTTATCTATTCCTTATCTACCGCAGTCGGGTGAGTTAATTGTATTTTGTGCAGCATTAGTAGGAGCAGGCTTAGGTTTTCTATGGTTTAACGCATATCCTGCCATGGTATTCATGGGCGATGTAGGTGCCCTGGCATTGGGGGCAGCACTGGGTATTATTGCCATTTTAGTGAGACAGGAAATTGTATTGATGATTATGGGCGGTGTGTTTGTGGCCGAAACCATCTCAGTCATTATTCAAGTGGTCTCCTATAAGATGAGGGGGAAGCGGGTGTTTTTAATGGCTCCTATTCACCATCATTATGAATTGAAAGGCTGGCCTGAGCCCAGAATTATTGTCAGATTCTGGATTATAACCGTGATATTAGTGCTTATTGGACTAGCTACATTAAAATTAAGATAGCCATGAATAAAGAAGCCGTTTTAACATCATTAAAGCAACAGTTATCTTTGAATCAGGATTCAAGGGTTTTAGTGGTAGGTTTAGGTAAAACCGGTTTTTCTGTAGCCAGGTTTCTACAAAAACATGATATTAAATATGCAGTAGTTGATAGTAGAGACAAACCGCCTCTCAGTGAAGCACTATTACAAGCCTACCCAGACACCCCTGTTTTTACCGGTGGTTTTGATAAAGCAGCTTTTGAAGTGGCGAGTCACCTAATAGTAAGCCCAGGCGTTTCTTTACAGGAAAAATCAATTCAAAGTGCTATACAAGCAAACACAAAAATAATCAGTGATATTGATTTATTTGCCTGCGCTACTGACCAGCCTATTATTGCAATAACAGGTTCCAATGGAAAAAGTACCGTTACCACCATGCTAGGAAATATGGCAAATAAGTCAGCAATAAAAACGGCAGTAGGAGGTAATTTAGGCACTGCTGTTCTGGATTTGCTGGATGAATTAGTTGAATTGTATGTCATTGAGCTTTCCAGTTTTCAATTAGAACGCACCTCTGTATTAAACGCAGTAGCAGCCACTGTACTCAATCTATCCTCCGATCATTTAGACCGTCATGAAAATTTACAAGCGTATGCCAGAGTAAAGCAAAAAGTGTTTGCAGGAAATGGGATCATGGTTCTAAACAATGATGATCCGGTAGTAAAAAAAATGGCAGTGAGTCATAGAAAAATTTTTACATTTTCATTGCATGATAAAACAAGATTCCATATTGAAAAAAAGAAAGATGGAAATTACCTGATGGACGAGAAAAAAATCCTGATTAAAGAAAAGGAATTACCTTTGGAAGGCAGTCATAATATTGCTAATGCATTGGCTGCGTTAGCTTTAGGTAGAGCAGTAGGACTGAATGATCAGGCAATGTGTAATGCTTTACGAGAATTCAAAGGATTAGCGCATAGAATGCAACGTGTTGCCAAAGTAAAAGGAGTGACCTGGGTAAATGACTCTAAAGCAACCAATATTGGTGCTTGCATTGCGGCATTACAAGGCTACCAGAAAAAAGTAATATTAATTGCTGGAGGAGATGCCAAAGGGGCAGAAATGAGTGAACTGATTCCAGCAATAAAAGAAAAAACAAAATGCGTGGTTTTGATGGGAAAAGATGCAAAAAAAATAGCCAGTGCAATGAATGGTTGTGTGCCTTCTTATCAGGCTAAAACAATGCAAGAAGCGGTTCAGATAGCAGCAAAAATGGCCGATTCAGGAGAGAATGTTTTATTAAGCCCTGCATGTGCCAGCGTTGATCAGTTTAAAAATTATCAGGAAAGAGGGGAACAATTTACCGCCGCTGTGATGGAATTAGCGGCATGAAACCCAGTATAAATAATCCACAGGGGAAATTTTATATGGATTATTTTTTACTGAGTATCTGTACAGCGTTGTTATTCATTGGCTTTATTATGGTGACATCCTCTACATTACATTTGGCTGAAAACCCTGTCAATAGTAGTTTGTCTTATCCACTGAAACAATTTTTTCATATTCTTGCCGGTATAGGCGTTGCCAGTATTATTTGTTGTATTCCACTGCAGCTGTGGGAAAAAATGGGTCCCTGGTTATTTATTTTAGGTATTGCCTTATTAGTATTAGTTTTAATTCCTGGTGTGGGTGTAAAAGTTAAAGGAAGTATACGATGGATTTCTTTAGCGGGATTGAGAATTCAAGTATCGGAGATAGTTAAATTTGTATCCGTGGTCTATATGGCAAGCTATGTATCTAGGCATCAGGATGATGTGTTGAATTCAACGTATGGATTGGTAAAACCGCTATTATTGTTTTCCATTGCCTGTTTTTTCTTGTTATTAGAGCCTGATTTTGGTTCAGCAGTGATCATTCTTGTAATAGCCATGGGCGTTATGTATTTAAGCGGTGCTAGACTTTGGCAGTTTATAGTCTTGATGTCCGTACTGACAATACTCGGTGTCATGTTGATCTTTTTTTGGCGTTATCGCCGGGCAAGATTTACCGGGTTTTTTGACCCATGGGCTGACCCAGAAGATTCCGGGTACCAGTTAGTACATGCATTAATTTCATTTGGACGTGGAGAAATAACGGGAGTAGGTTTAGGCAGTGGCATACAAAAATTATTTTATCTACCTGAAGCACATACCGATTTTTTATTTTCTGTGCTGGCAGAAGAACTGGGTTTAGTTGGAGTGGTACTTATTATCTGTTTATTTGCATTGTTACTTAGTCATTCCTTTTCATTGGCGATAAAAGCGGAGCAGGCAGGCCAAAAGTTTGCCGCATACATTGCCTATGGCATAGGCATTTGGTTTGGTTTTCAGGCATTTATTAATATGGGGGTTAACATGGGAATGTTGCCTACTAAAGGTCTGACATTACCGCTGATGAGTTATGGCGGCAGTAGCATGATAACCATGTGTGCTGCAATGGCTTTATTATTTAGAGTACATAGCGAAATAGTCGAAAAACAAGGGCAAGTACAAGTACAAGCACCTAAAGGCAATGCGGAATGGATAAACGTATAGTGATTATGGCAGGCGGAACAGGTGGGCATGTATTTCCTGCGCTGGCAGTGGCTCAGTATTTATTGGCAAAAAACTGGCAGGTAAGCTGGATGGGTACTCAGAATGGCCTGGAAAATAAAGTAGTGCCAGCCCAAAACATTGAAATTGACTGGCTGGATATTAAAGGCTTCAGAGGAAAAGGCGGGACAGCAAAAATCAACAGCTTAATTCTTTTGCTTAAAGCCTGCTGGCAGGCAATGAATATATTGCGACAACGAAAACCTGATGTGGTTTTAGGAATGGGAGGATATGTTGCAGGCCCAGGCGGAATAATGGCAAGTCTGATGAGGATTCCATTAATTATTCATGAACAAAACAGAATTCCCGGGACAACTAATCGCTTATTAAAAAATAGAGCCAATAAGGTATTAGAAGCATTTCCAGAAAGTTTTGATAAAAATACGCATGCCCTATTTACCGGAAACCCTTTGCGAAGTGATTTTATAAATTTTCCGGAAAAAGAAGTGTGGGATGAAAGTATTGGTAGACCTTTTCGACTGTTAGTCGTGGGGGGAAGCCTTGGCGCGAAAATTTTAAATGAAATAGTCCCTATTTCATTGGCAAAACTGGAAAATATTGAAGTCATGCATCAGACCGGGACTGCATCTTTAGAGCAAGTGAAACAAAAATATAGTGCTTTATCAATTGACGCTCAGCTTGTTGCGTTTATTGATGATATAGCCGCTGCCTATCAATGGGCTGATATGGTTATTTGTCGTTCAGGTGCGATGACCGTCAGTGAAGTTGCGGTAGCGGGCATACCTGCCATTTTAATTCCTTTGCCTCATGCGATTGATGATCATCAAACGGCCAATGCAAAATATCTAAGTGAATGTGGCGCAGCCATTTTGCTGGCTCAAAATGAGTTGACTGATGAAACATTGTTGTTTGCTATTAATAAGCTCAAAAAATCATTAAAAAAGATGAGCAAGGCCGCCAAAAAACAGGCAAAACCCGAAGCAACTCGCCTAGTGGCAGAGATTTGTGAACAGGAAGCAATTCATTGAACAAGAAAGATCAGCGCAAACCCATCCAGGACTTGGGTCATATAGATAAAATTCATTTTGTTGGTATTGGCGGTACCGGAATGAGTGGTATTGCCGAGGTATTGTTAAATTTAGGTTATGCCGTTTCTGGCTCTGATATTAAAGAAAGTGCAGTCACTAAGAGATTAGCTCAGCAAGGCGTGACTATACATATTGGCCATGCCAAAGAAAATATAAAAAATGTAGATGTGGTAGTGACTTCGACAGCTGTAGAGAAAAGCAATAAAGAAGTCAAGGCTGCCTATGCCAATAGAATACCGGTGATTCCACGCGCAGAAATGCTAGCAGAATTAATGCGCTTTAGATTTGGAATAGCAGTCGCTGGAACGCACGGGAAAACAACCACCACCAGTTTAATTGCAAGTATATTAGCCGAGGGAGGCTTAGATCCCACCTTTGTTATTGGTGGACGGCTCAACAGTGCAGGCACTAATGCCAAATTAGGTTTAGGGCAATACCTGGTTGCAGAAGCTGATGAAAGTGATGCCTCCTTTTTACATTTACAGCCGATGATGGCGATAGTGACCAATATTGATCAGGAGCACATGGAAACTTATGGCGGTAGTTTTGAACGCCTTAAACAAACATTTATTGAATTTTTACATCATCTACCCTTTTATGGATTAGCGGTTATGTGCCTGGATGATATAGGCGTTCAAGATGTTTTAGCTGAAATTGTTAAACCGATAAAAACCTATGGTGTGCATAAAAATGCAGATGTCAGAGCGGTTGATATAAAACAGCAAGGGATGAAAACCATGTTTACGGTAAAGCGATGGGATGAAAATCAGGATTTGCACATTATTTTAAATATGCCCGGCTGGCACAATATGTTAAATGCCTTGGCATCAATTACCGTTGCAACCTACTTAGAGGTAGATGACCAATCAATTATTCATAGCCTGGAAACCTTTAAAGGTATTGGCCGGCGTTTCCAGCTAAATGGAACAGTAGAGATGGAAGATGGTGAAATCACCTTACTCGATGATTATGGCCATCATCCCCGAGAAATTTCAGCTACTTTTGAAGCCATGCATCAGGCCTGGCCAGAAAAAAGAAAAGTGGTTATTTTTCAGCCGCATAGATATACCCGAACGCGTGATTTATTTGAAGATTTTGTTAACATATTATCCACTGTTGATGTGCTAATTTTGCTGGATATTTATACCGCCGGAGAAGCGCATATTGCGGGAGCCGATGGCCAGACATTATCCCGATCAATACGAACAAGAGGACAGGTTGATCCTGTTTTTGTTAAAGAAAGACATGAACTCGCTAATATTCTGGCAGGGATAGTTAAAGCAGATGATGTTGTATTAACCCTTGGTGCAGGTAGTGTCGGGCAAATTGCAGCTGAATTACCTGAAGAATTAGCTAAAGCATTAGAAAAATGAGCGGTGTATTGCTAAAAAATGAGCCTTTGGCCAAATATACCAGCTGGCGAGTCGGAGGGCCTGCAGAACAGATGTATTTACCCGACGGAAAGCAGGATTTAATAAATTATTTAGCAAATTTGGCAAAGCAGGAAAACATAGTTTGGTTAGGACTAGGTAGTAACTTGCTGGTGCGAGATGGAGGAATCAGCGGCACAGTCATCAACACCCGAGGACGTTTAAAAGAAATGCATTTACAAGATTCAGGGAAAATTTATGTTGAAGCAGGCGTTCCCTGTGCTCATGTTGCCCGGTTTAGTGCTGAAAAGGGATTAGCAGGTGCCGAGTTTTTAGCCGGAATACCTGGAACTATGGGAGGTGCATTAAAAATGAATGCCGGTGCCTTTGGTAGTGAAACCTGGAAGATAGTTAAAAATGTTGAAATGATTGATGCACAAGGACAAGTGGCAATAAGAACAACCGATCAATTTAAAGTAGCTTATCGTTCGGTAGAAAGTAATAGAGAGGAGTGGTTTTTAGCAGTTGTCTTAACATTGAAAAAAGGTGAAAGCCGTGAAAGCCAGAAAAAGATAAAAGCATTATTGGAAAAAAGAGCCTTAACCCAGCCGACCAATAAGCCAACCTGTGGTTCAGTATTTAAAAACCCGCCAGGTGATTATGCAGCAAGATTAATTGAGTCTTGTGGCTTAAAAGGTTATCAGCTAGGAGGGGCTTGCATTTCTCGAAAACATGCTAATTTTATTGAGAATACAGGAAATGCCACAGCAGCAGATATAGAAAAATTGATTGAATATATACAGCAAAAAGTTTTTCAGGAACATAAAATTAATTTACAAACTGAAGTGTGCAAAATCGGTACTCCATTATGAAGGCACTAAAAATTGCTGACGCGCATCAATTTGGTCGTGTTGCTGTATTAATGGGTGGCTCATCGGCAGAAAGAGTGATTTCAATAAATAGTGGTACTGCCGTTTATGAAGCTCTGAAAAGACAGGGAATAGAAGCTGTTGCTATCAATGTTGAAGATAATCTTATTAAACAACTAAGTAACAATAAAATAGACAGGGTCTTTAATATCATGCATGGGCGTGGGGGTGAAGATGGTCTAATGCAAGCCGTATTAGAAACCATGAAACTGCCCTATACCGGTTCTGGAATAATGGCCTCGGCACTGACTATGGATAAATTAAGAACCAAGTTATGCTGGCAGGGATACGGCTTACTGACACCTAAATGGTTTCTGCTAGAAAGTGAAAAAGACATAGAACCGTGCATTGAATATTTGGCTTTTCCGGTGATAGTGAAACCGGCACTAGAAGGCTCCAGTCTGGGTATGAGCAAGGCAAAAAACAAGCAAGAGTTGATTGAGGCATTTAACATTGCATCAAAATATCAATGTGATGTTTATGCTGAACAATGGCTAAGAGGAGAAGAATATACCGTTGCCATATTAGAGGATGAAGCATTAGCGATTATACGTCTGGAAACAGCGAATACCTTTTATGACTTTGAGGCTAAATACCATTCAAATAAGACAAAATATCATTGCCCTTGTGGACTGACGCAGCAGCAAGAAAATGAAATAAAAGCACTTGCACTAGACGCCTGTAAAGTGGTCGGGGTGACAGGCTGGGGACGCGTTGATTTATTTATTGATGAAACAGGTAATAGTCAATTGATAGAAGTCAATACGGTACCAGGCATGACAGATCATAGCCTGGTGCCGATGGCAGCAAAAGCGGATGGAATTAAATTTGATGAGTTGGTTTGGCGTATTTTAGAAACAAGCTTTAATGAATAATACCGTCACTCATATCTCATTGGGAATGATGGCTTTGTTGCTAATCAGCTGGATTGGCTGGCAGGAAGTTAAAGCACAGGGAGCCGACTGGTTACCGGTTAATTACATACGAATAGAAGGAGCGTTTCAATATATTTCTAAGGAAAAAATAAAACAAGTGATCAGCAAACAAGTGATCAGCGGTTTATACAATGTAGATGTTCAACAGCTGCGAAGCTCTGTTAAGCAATTGCCCTGGGTCAGAAAAGCAACGGTTAAACGAATCTGGCCTGATGTAATAAATATAAGCATTAAAGAACAAACAGCCGTTGCCCGGTGGGGAATGAAAAGCTTGTTAAATAAAAATGGTCAGCTGTTTAAACCGGATAATATAAAAAAATTTCAGCAATTACCTGTTCTGAAAGGCCCAGTAGGAAGTGAGAAAGTTTTGCTATCAGAAATGCAGGAAATGTCATCTGCATTGATAAAGCAAGGCTTAGAACTGGCAGAGTTTCATGTTAATGAAAGAAGATCCTGGAAACTTAAATTAGCGAATAAAGTGGAAATAAGATTAGGTAGCAATCAACCAAAAAAGAAATTTGAGCGGTTTTTAAAAACATTTGCATTGATTGGAGAAGAGCAAATTAAAAAAGTAAGTCGAGTGGACTTAAGGTATGCAAATGGATATGCCCTGACATGGAAGCAGAATGAAGCAAAAATAGACTGGAAGCAAGTCGCTGAATTGAATACAACATAAAAAGAATCAATCATGGCAAAAAAAACAGATCGAAATATCATTGTAGGGCTAGATATTGGCACTTCAAAAGTTGCAGCCATAGTCGCAGAACTTACAGACGATGGTGAAATAGAAATTATTGGCATTGGCATGGCGCCCTCAAAAGGCTTAAAAAAAGGCGTGGTAGTCAATCTGGAAACAACGATACTGTCTATTCAACGCGCTGTTGAAGAAGCAGAATTGATGGCAGGTTGTCAGATTAAATCAGTTTTCGCCGGCATTGCCGGAAGCCATATTAAAAGCCTTAACTCTCATGGAATTGTTGCTATCAAGGACAAAGAGGTCACCCAGTATGATATTGACAGAGTAATAGATTCAGCAAGAGCCGTTGCTATCCCTGCCGATCAAAAGATTCTACATATCTTGCCACAAGAATTTGTTATTGATCAGCAAGAAGGGATTAAAGAACCGATTGGCATGTCGGGTATAAGACTGGAAGCTAAAGTACACATGGTTACATGTAGTGTCAGCGCAGCGCAGAACATTATCAAATGTATCAGACGTTGTGGGCTGGAAGTTGAAGATATAGTGCTAGAACAATTAGCCTCCTGCACCTCGGTATTAACAGAAGATGAAAAGGAACTAGGGGTCTGCCTGATAGATATCGGTGGAGGGACAACCGATATTGCCATTTTTTCTGATGGTGCTATCAGACATACCGCTGTTATACCTATTGCCGGAGATCAGGTAACTAATGATATTGCAGTAGCGCTAAGGACACCAACAAAGAGTGCAGAACAGAATAAGCGAGAATTTGCCTGTGCATTGACACAACTGGCAGATGCCGAAGAAATGATTGATGTGCCCAGTATTGGCGATAGAAAACCAAGGAAAATTTCAGTGCAAAATTTAGCGGAAATTATAGAGCCGCGCTATGAAGAACTGATGTTGCTGGTTCAGGCAGAACTGAGAAGAAGTGGATATGAAGATTTAATTGCAGCCGGTATGGTCTTGACCGGAGGTAGTTCAAAAGTAAAAGGCTTAACTGATCTTGCTGAAGAAATATTCCACATGCCGGTACGCATGGGGATGCCACAGCATGTTACCGGGCTAACAGATGTGGTGCAAAACCCGGTGTATTCAACAGGGGTCGGTTTATTGCTTTATGGGAGTGAATATCAAGGGAAAATGGAAGGAGCCAACAGGGATAGTCAAAGTATGTGGGCAAAAATAAAAAACTGGTTTCAGGGTAATTTTTAATTAATGGGTGAAGGTGAGGTTGTGAAAATGAAATATGAATTAATGGATATGTGTAGTGATGATGCCGTTATTAAAGTCATCGGTGTGGGTGGCGGTGGCGGTAATGCAGTAGATCACATGGTGGAAAGCCATATAGATGGTGTGCAATTTATCTGTGCAAATACCGATGCACAAGCGCTCAGGAGATTAGCTGTAGATACTCGAATTCAACTGGGTGTTGAATTAACCAAAGGCTTAGGAGCAGGGACAAGACCCGAAGTCGGAAAACAGGCGGCCGAAGAAACTCGAGATCACCTCAAAGAAGTGATTGAAGGCGCAGATATGGTGTTTTTAACTGCAGGCATGGGGGGTGGAACAGGAACCGGTGCTATTTCTGTTATTGCCGAAGTTGCAAGAGAGCTGGGTGTGCTAACCGTTGCAGTAGTCACAAAACCTTTTGATTTTGAAGGGAAAAAGAAGAAGGCTGTAGCCGAAGCAGGTATTTCTGAACTGGAAAAACATGTTGACTCATTGATTATAATCCCAAACCAGAAATTATTACCGGTATTAGGCAGTAATTTATCACTGGTCAATGCATTTAAAGCCGCCAATGATGTTTTATTAGATGCAGTACAAGGTATTACCGAGCTTATTACTAACCCGGGTTTAATTAATGTCGATTTTGCAGATGTAAAAACAGTCATGAGTAATATGGGCACAGCCATTATGGGATCAGGTTCTGCTAGTGGAGATAACCGTGCCAGAGAAGCCGCAGAAAAAGCAATTTCTTGTCCGTTACTGGAAGATATTGATTTGCAAGGTGCAAATGGTATTTTAGTGAATATTACTGCGACTGATATGGACTTAACTGAGTTTGATGAAATTGGCAGTATTATGCATGCTTTTGCCTCAGAAGATGCTGATATGAAAATAGGTACAGCGATTAATCCAGAGATGGGAGATGAAATCAAAGTAACCGTCGTTGCTACAGGAATGGGTGCATCTGCAGCGGTAAATTCACCTATCAAACTGATTCAAAAAGCAGCGACTGGAAATATTAATTATGACGTACTGGATAAACCCACCATTATTAGACAAAATAAAATAGAAAAGAAAGAAACTCGTTTTGGCGCACAACCTAAACAAGATATGAATCTTGATTATCTTGATGTCCCTGCTTTTTTAAGACGTCAGGCTGATTAAATTTGCTTAGAACCTGTTCAAGATCGTTACCAGCCACTGCCCGTTGTGTGCGGACGGAGTACAGAAACCGGAGTTTACACAAAGTAAATGAGGATTTCGAGCGCCGCCCAAGCGCGACTGGCAGTGGCGCAGTAGATCTTGAACAGGTTCTTAGAAAA